>JBEEGB010000362.1:0-19006 GCA_041166585.1 Acidimicrobiaceae bacterium | reverse complement strand
GCGCGTTCGCGATCAACGCGGGCCCGGGGACGACGAACCCACAGCTCGGCTGCCGGTACGTGCCGTGGACGGGCAACCCGTTCGGCAACGTCGACGCCATCACGCTGGCGCCCGGCGGCGCGTCGGTGCAGGGCTGGACCGTCGACCCCGACAGCAGCTCGTCCATCCGCGTGCACGTGTATGTGAACGGCGGCCTTGCGGCAATCACCACCGCGGACAGGCCGAGGCTCGACGTCGGCGCCTACCTCCCGGGGTTCGGCACGGCACACGGCTTCGCCGTCAACGTCGCGTTGCTGGACGGTGCGAACTCGGTGTGCGCGTACGGCATCAACGTGGGACCAGGCTCGACGAACCCGCAAGTGGGCTGCTTCACCGTTCCCTACCGAGCGCTCCCCGTCGGCAGCCTCGACCGGGTCCGCCGCACCGCGAACGGGTTGCGGGTGCAGGGATGGACGATCGACCCCGACACCGCGGGCGCGGTGCAGGTGCACACGTACGTGGACGGCGCCATCGCCGACATCACGACCGCGTCGCAACCGCGGCCCGACGTCGGCGCCGCGTTCGCGGGCTTCGGGGCAGCACACGGCTACGACGTGGTGATCCCAGCCGGCGCGGGTCCGCACACGGTGTGCACCTACGCGATCAACGTCGGCGGAGGAGACTCGAACCCCCTCCTCGGCTGCGCGGTCAGCTGAACGTGCAGCGGCCGCCGTCGATGACGATGGCGTCGCCGTTGCGACGGGTCTGGAAGACGGCCTCGCCGTCGCCGACGAGCCACATCGCGACCGTGAGGTCGTCACCAGGGAACACCGGTGACGAAAAGCGCGCCTCCATCGACCGGAAGCGCGCCGGGTCGGATCCGCACAGCGTGTTGAGCAGCGCCCGACCGGTGAAGCCGTAGCTGCAGAGGCCGTGGAGGATCGGGCGGTCGAAGCCCGCCGCGGTCGCGAACGACGGGTCGGAGTGCAGCGGGTTGCGGTCGCCCGACAGCCGGTAGGTGAGCGCCTGATCGATCCGGGTCTTGTACGTGACCTCGTGGTCGGGGGCGCGCTCGGGGGCGACGTTGCGCGGGCCCGAGGGACCGCGGTCGCCACCCCAGCCACCCTCGCCCCTGATGAAGGCCGCGGAGCGGGTGGTGAACAACGGCTTGCCGGTGGCGGCGTCCACCGACTCGGTCTCGGTGGCCACGACGGCGCCGGAGCCCTTGTCGTACACCCCCGTGACCGTCGTGACCGACCGCGCCGTGCCCTCGACGGGGATCGGCTGGTGCAGCTCGATGGACTGCTCGCCGTGCACGAGCATCGTCCAGTTCACCTCGCCGAGGGCGTCCCAGGCGCCAGCGCCCGAGACGCCGAGCACGACACCCATCGTCGGCAGCACCTGCTGCTGCACGCCCTTCGTGTTCTCGGTGGTGAAGGCCAGCTCGTCGGTGCCGGCCCCGACGCCGATGGCGTAGAGCAGTGCGTCCTTGGAGTCCCAGCTCTTCTCGCCGGGCTTCGACTGAGCTCCGGCGGCATCGTGGTTCAGGGGCATGACGGTTCCTCCAGGTCCAGTTGCTGCGCGACGCAGTCGAGCAGCTTCATCCAATGCGTGTACACCACGAGATGCGTCGCACCGTCGACGATCTCCAATCGCGCGGACGGGATGCGTGCGGCGAGCGCACGTCCGACGTCCGGCGGATAGATGGGGTCCTTCGTGCCGTACCAGAGCACGACGGGGACGGAGATCGACGCGAGGTCGAACCGCCACGGTGTCGCCATCGCTCGCAGGTCACCTTCGACGCCAGACAACCCGTGCTCGACGGCAGCGGCGAGGCTCAGCGCGAGGCGTTCGTGCGCACCGTCCACAGACGTGAGCTCGGCGAGCGAGGCGTCGTCCCAGCCTTCGACAGCCGCCTCCATCGCAAGCTCGTACGAGATCCCCGGCGCCGCAACGAACTCGGAAGACATCCGCGCGAATGCAGCAGGGCTCTGCGCACCTGGGTCCGCAAGCAGCTCCGGCTGTCCGGCGGCGATCGCCACAGCCCCGATCCGGTTGGGGTGCTCCGCGGCCAGGGCAAGGGCAGTGGGGCCTCCGGACGACCACGCGATCACGGCGAAACGGTCGACGCCGAGGTGATCCGCGAGCGCAACCACGTCGTCAGCCTGCGTCACCTCGTCACTCGCTGGATCGGCGTCGCTGTTGCCGTAACCGGGACGGTCGACGGAGATCAGCCGAACGCCAGCACGGCCGGCGATCGCATCGTCGGGATGCCGCGACAACCGCGAGCCCGGACACCCGTGCAGGAAGAAGACGGGCCGACCAGACGGGTCGCCCGCGTCATCGAACGACAGACGGCGTCCGCTCGCGAGCGAGACGGTCCCCCCTGGCGTAGGGATCATCCCGTCCGGTCCTTGCCGTTCATGTCGGCGTTCGGTCTCGCGTCGGCGAGCAGCTGCTTCACGACCGCGTCGATCTCGTTGGGGTCGTCGACCGGCTTGGCGGTGGGACCGCGGTGCCAGCTCTCCGCGATGGCGAGCACGCGCCCGGAGGCCTCGAACACTCGGCCCGTGACATCGGCGGAGAGCGGCGACGCCAGCCACGTGCAGATCGGAGCGATCCACCGAGGCGACATCATCTCCTTGTCCTCTTCGCTCGCCTGGCCCATGCCGAGGCCCTCGGTCATGCGGGTGAGCGCGGCGGGAGCGATCGCGTTCACCGTCACGCCGTACCGTCCGAGCTCGAGCGAGCTGATGATCGTGAACGCGGCGATGCCCATCTTGGCCGCGCCGTAGTTCGTCTGACCCGGGTTCCCATAGATGCCCGAGACGGACGACGTGTTGATGACGCGGGCGTCGTTCGTCTCACCGGCCTTCGCCCGATCGCGCCAGTACGCGGCGGCGTGACGGGTGGGCGCGAAGGTGCCCTTGAGGTGAACGTTGATGACCGCGTCCCACTCGGCCTCGGACATGTTCACGAGCATCCGATCGCGCAGGATGCCGGCGTTGTTCACGAGGACGTCGAGGCCTCCGAACGTGTCGATGGCGGTGTTGATGAGGCGCTGCGCGCCCTCGAAGCTCGAGATGTCGTCGGTGTTCGCCACCGCCTCGGCCCCCATGGCCGTGAGCTCTTCGACGACCTGTTGCGCCGGGCCCGCGTCGTCGCCCGAGCCGTCCATCGAGCCGCCGAGGTCGTTCACCACGACCTTCGCGCCTTCGCCCGCCAGCATCAGCGCGTGCTCGCGACCGATGCCGCGGCCGGCTCCGGTCACGATGCAGATCCGGCCTTCGCACATCCCTGCCACGTCGTACGCCCCCCTGTCGGTCGTGTCGGCGCCATCTTGGCAGGGGACCAGCACCGCGGTTCAAGCCGGTGACCCGAAGCAAGCCCGGGGTCGTGGCAAGGTTGGGCGATGCCTCGCCCCGGTCGCCTGCGCTTCGGGCGGCGGCGCCGACGAGGGTGGGTCGCTGGTGCTGTTCCCCTGATGCTCGTCCTTCTGATCCTCGTGGGGTGGGTCGTCGACACCCGCCTCGCCAGCGGAAAGGTCCTGCGCCACGTGACGCTCGCCGGCCACTCCGTGGGCGGCACGAGCCGGGACGGCCTCCGGTCGATGGTCGAGCAGCTCGCACGCGACGAGCAGGCGCGGGCGGTGCACGTGGTGACCGCGAAGGCGTCCTACGACACCGATGCAGCCACACTCGGCGTCGCCGTCGACGTCAACGCCACGGTCGACGCGGTCATGCAGGTCGGGCGCTCCGATGCGCTTCCGCTCCGTCCGTTGCGCTGGGCCACCTCGCTCGTCTCGGACCGGACCGTCCGTCCCCGCTACACCGTCGACCGCGACGTGCTCGCGCTCGCGCTTCCCGTTCTGGAGGGGGACGCGCGCACGCCACCGGTCGAGCCGGGGCTGAAGGCAGTGGGCGACGGCCCGATCACCGTCGCGGCGGGCAAGCCCGGCAACGGCATCCCCACCGAAGCCCTCGCGCGGGCGCTGCTCGCCGCAGCCCCGTCCTCCGCAACGCCGATCCAAGCGCGGGTCGACGACGCGCCCCTGAACCCGCAGTTCAGCGACGCGCAAGCGCAGACCGTCGCGCAGGAGGCCGACGGCCTCGCCCGCCGCGGCCTCACGGTCACGATCGGGTCGGCGAGCAAGCCCCTTCCGGTCGCGACCGTTGCCGCGTGGCTGCGGGCCGTGCCCGCTGACGGCGCGCTGAAGGTCGCCATCGATGAGGCCGCGGTGCGCAAGGACCTCGGCGCGATGTTCGCGGGCACCGATCACCCAGCGGCCGACGCGTCGTTCACCGTCGAGGGCGGCAAGCCGGTGCTCCATCCGAGCCAACAGGGGACGACCTGCTGCGAGGCTGGCGCGGGGCAGAAGGTGCTCGACGCGCTGCGCCAGAAGGCCGGCGGCGTCACCATCGGCCTCACCACGAGCGAGCCCGCACTGACCACCGAGCAGGCCACGGCCCTGGGCATCATCGAGGAGGTCGGCCAACCCGCCGAGTTCGGTCCGACGACGCACCACCCCGGCGGTGAGTCACGCGTCACCAACATCCACAAGATCGCCGACATCGTGCGGGGCCACGTGATCAAGCCCGGCGACACGTTCTCGGTGAACGACTTCGTCGGCATGAGGACGGCCGAGAAGGGCTTCGTCGACGCGCCGGTGATCTACAACTCCGTGCACGACCACGACATCGGCGGCGGCGTGTCGCAGTTCGCGACGACGCTCTTCAACGCCTCGTTCTTCGCCGGCCTCGACATCCCCGAGTACCAGAGCCACTCGCTCATCATCAGCCGCTACCCGACAGGCCGCGAGGCGACGATCTCGTGGCCGAAGCCCGACCTCAAGATCAAGAACACGACGCCGTACGGCGTGCTCATCTGGCCGACCTACGACGACACGACGATCACCGTCCACCTGTTCTCGACGCACAACGTCGACGCAGTGGCCGAGCCGACCACGAGCGCCCCTGCAGGACCGTGCACGAGGGTCACGACGCCGCGCACCCGCACCTACATCGACAAGACCGTCAAGCACGACACGTTCGGCGCGCTGTACCAGCCCGCCGAAGGCGTCCAGTGCTGAGCGAGCTTGCTCAGGTCGAGCGCCCGAAGTAGCGAACGGCGAAGTCGAGCGTCACGCCGTTGCGCGCGATGTCGGCTTGGATGTCCGGCCGGATCACGTAGTTGATCGAGTGGAGCAACCAACGCCCGCGGAGCATGCCGGCGAAGAGGTCTCGCTCCGAGACGCAGAACTGCGTCCACATCGTCTCGGTGAGGAAGTGCTCGTGCCCGTAGACGAACGCCTCGTCGCTGTACGCGTACGGGGTCCAGAGCTCGATGCGGGCACCGTCGCGGCACACCCGACCGATCTCGTTGAACACGTGATCCGGAGCCGTGATGTGCTCGAGGAAGTGCGCGGAGAAGACCGCGTCGACCGAATCATCCTCGAACGGGAACCGATCGGCCGTGAGGTCGAGCACGTGGTCGACTCCCGGCAGGGCGACGCGGTCGAGGCCGAGGTAGCCGTCGCGCGTGTTGCCCCCACAACCCAAGTCGATCCTGACCGGCATCACCCGGAAGGTAGTGGCCGCTGGCCGGGAGCCAGATCGCGGGAGCCCAGACCGCGGGAGGCCAGACCGCGGGAGCACAGCGCGACCGCCGCCAGCACCAAGAGGGCGGGCTCGGCCGTGACCCGGAAGCGCTGGTTGCCGTACGTGAGCGCGGTGCTGACGACGACCATCGCGATCAGGCCGGCGAGCGGCCAGAGCGGAAGCCGGCGGCGACGCGCGATCACCGCGCCCGCGATCGCAAGCGCCGCCACGACGAGGTACATCGCCCACGCCGCGAGCTGCCATCCCTCGACGCGTCCCTCCGGCGCCTCGAACGCAGCCTGCTGGCGCGGCGCCCACAGTCCCCACGTCCGCAGCTCGCGCACGGCCACCACCCGCGGCAGCGAGGACAGGTGGCTCGTGGTGTAGTCGGTGGCGTTCCGGCGGAGGGCTGCATAGAGCGCCGCCTCGTCGGGCAACGGCCTCGGGTCCGGCAGCGCCAGGCACCCGAACGTCCACAGCGCGGTCTCGGAGCCCGAGAAGTGCCGGTCGCACGCGGTGCCCGCCACCGCGGTGGCGGAGTTCCCCGAGAACAGCACCGGCTCGCTGAAGGTGCTGGCGTTGCGCAGGTGCCACGGCAGCAGCACCAGCACCGGCACGATCGCGACGGCCGCGGCGCTCAGCAGGCCTCGTCGGAGGTCGGCCCGTGCGAGCACGATCGCCGGCACCGCGACGAACGGGATGAGCAGCAGGGCCTCGCTGCGGGTGAGCGCGGCGAGGCCGATGAGGACGCCGGTGGCGGCCGCGCGGGCGACGTCGACGCGATCGCGGAGCGTGACGGCGAGGTGGACGGCGCCAAGCACCAGCAGCAGGTAGAGCGGCTCGGACATGAACGAGCCGTCGGTGGTGACGAGGGGGAGGTAGACCGCGGCCAGCCCCGCGGCGACGAGGCCGACGGTGGGGCCGGCCAGCCGCCGAGCGAGCAGCCCGATGAGCGCGACGTTGACGACGCCGATGGCCGCGGTGGCCAACCGCAGCGCAAGGATCGAGCGACCGACCACCATCGACGCGGCTGCGAGGTAGGCGGGGAACACCGGCGGGAACGTCGCCGTCGCGGTGCGGATGCCGTGTCCGTCGGGGGGACCGACGTAGCCGAGGCCATCGCGGATGCCCAGCGCGAGCAGACGGTACGACTGCGCATCGAGGCCCAGGGCGCGGTTCCGCACCACGAGGAGCACGTAGCCGACCCGGACGAGCAGCGCGACGACCACCGCCACGGCGAGGCCCCGCCGAAACCGCGCCCGCTCGGCCCTGTCCACGGAGAGAGCATCGCGTGTCGGCCGGACACCCCCGTTCTGGCGTGCGTTGGGGGGACATACGTCCCGCAACGCACGCCGGTTGGGCCTGCATCGGGAGTGTCACTCGGCCTGCGGATGATGGTCTCGTGGAAGCAGCACGGCGGGCACGGTTGGTGGAGATCATGGGGGCGCTGCCCGACGACGAGTCGGCGGTGGCGGCGCTCTACCTGGAGTTTGGACATGAGATCGGCGCGGTCATCCGCTACCTCGCGCCCCGGAGGGGAGGGTCGCACCTCGACGACGACGAGCTCGACGGGCTCACGTTCGACGCCTGCCTGGTGCTGGGCCGCCTGGGCGGAGCGTGGCGCCCCGACGGCGGAGCCCTGCCCTGGACCTGGGCCCGGCGCCGCCTCGACGCCTTGGTGTGCGAGCGGGTCGGTCCGGTCACCACCCCACTGGTGCGGGAGGAGCAGCTCGGCGCCGCCCGCCCCGTGGTCATCGCCGTGCTCGACGACGGCGACGTGTCGACGGCGCTGTCCGCGCTCGCGAGCGACGACGAGCGGTGCGCGCTGCTGCTCGAAGCCCTCGAGGTCGCGGTGAGCCCCACCGACGCCGAGGTGCTCCTGCGCCTGCGGGTGCAGCTCGACTCGGGTGACCCCTCGCCGTCGCACACCATCGCCGGTGAGCTGGGCCTGAACGCACCGGCCATCCGCCAGCGGGCCTCTCGGGCGCGACGGCGACTGGCCGACGTGATCCGCTCGGACCCTCGGTACGCCCCCATCGCAGGCATCGCCCTGCTCGACGCGGCATGAGCGAGAAGAGCGAGCCGAGCGAGCAGAGCGACGCGGCGCGAGCGCGGCGTCACCTCACCGTCTCGCTGCAGGCGGAGGGCCGTCAGTGGCCCGCGCTGTGTGCGGCGGTGCTCGTGACCCGAGCCGTCCTGGGCCTGGACCGGTTGCGCTTCGCGGCCGCGCTCGGCATCGCGCCGTTGGCCGCCTGCTCGCTCGAGACGGGTGGGTGTGCGCCTGGCCTCGCCCCACCACGGCTGGCCGACCTCGCGCCCGATGTCGACTGGTGGGCCATGGGTGTGCCGCTCACCCGCGAGCGATCGCCGACGGTGGCGCATCACCCGGCGGCGCACCGGCCCGGCCGGGTCACCTGGTGAGCCACAATGATCGGCGATGGCCGAGCACCTGAGGTTCGAGCACAGGATGAGCGACGCGGCTCGCGCCCCACACGACGGTTTGAGAGGAGCGGCGTGAACATCCGACGCGTTGTCACCGGCAAGACCGCCCAAGGCAAGTCGGTCTTCGTCAGCGACGAGGAGGTCGCGCCGGCGACGCTGGCCATCAGCCCCGGCTATGCGTTCCACCAGCTGTGGTGGAGCGACAGCACGCCCCAGCTCCCGATTGACGGCACCGCACCGGCGCCGAGCAGCTACTTCCCGCCTCCGACGGGCTACCGCTTCGGGTTCTTCACGCTCCCGCCTGCCGGCCAGGCCATCCCCGCCGACCTCGACATCGAGGCCGGGATCGCCGAGATGGAGGCGAAGCTCCCCGGCATGGGCGCGCACATGGAACCCGACGAGCCCGGCATGCACACCACGCAGACCGTCGACTTCGAGGTCGTCATCGCGGGCGAGGTGGTCTGCGAGCTCGACGACGGTGCTGAGGTGACGCTGAAGGCGGGCGACACGTTCGTGCAGAACGGCACCCGCCACCGCTGGATCAACCGCACGAGCGAGCCGGCGGTGCTCTTCGTGGCCCTCATCGGCGCCAACGCCGCTCCCTGACCGCTCAGCCTGCGCCGCTAGCCTCGCCGCCATGGTGACCTCGACGCGCATGCTGGACGCGGCGAGGGAAGCGCCAGCGACGAGCCGCAGTCGAGCTGAGCGAGCCGTAGGCGAGTGAGCGAGACCATAGACATCGCGGTGGTCGGTGGTGGCCCTGCCGGGGCCGCCGCGGCCATCACGCTGGCGCGCGCCGGGCGCGACGTCGTGGTGCTCGACAAGGCCCGCTTCCCTCGTGACAAGTGCTGTGGCGATGGGCTGACGACCGGAGCCCTTCGGCTGCTCGAGCACCTCGGGCTCGAGCCGGCGACCGTCGCCTCGTGGAAGCCCGTGGACGACGTGGTGGTCCGCTCGCCGTCGGGGCACGAGGTGGTGTTCCCGCTCCCCCGCCACCGGGGCACGTACGCCGCGGTCACGCGTCGGGTCGACCTCGACGCGGCGTTGCTCGACGTGGCACGGTCCGCGGGGGTGAAGGTGCTCGACGGCCATGGCGTCACCGGCGGCGAGCAGCACGACGACCGGGTGGTGCTCGAGACCGAAGGCATCGGCGCCGTCCACGCGCGCTACGCGATCGGCGCCGATGGCATGTGGTCGCCGCTGCGCAAGGCCCTGGGCGCGGCCCAGCCCGGCTACCTCGGCGAGTGGCATGCGTTCCGGCAGTACTTCCGCTCGGTCGGTCCCCGCGCCAGCCGTGAGCTGTTCGTGTGGTTCGAGCCAGATCTGCTGCCCGGGTACGCGTGGTCGTTCCCGCTTCCGGACGGCCGGGCCAACGTGGGCTTCGGCATCCAGCGCGACGGGGGCAAGGTGGCGCGGGTGCAGGACATGAAGGCGCTGTGGCCCGAAGTGCTGGCCCGGCCTCACGTCCGGGACGTGCTCGGGCCTGACGCGGAGCCCGAGGCCCCGCACAAGGCGTGGCCCATCCCCGCCAGGGTCGATTCCATCGCGCTCACCGCCGGTCGTGCGCTGTTCGTCGGCGACGCGGCCGCCGCCACCGACCCGATGACCGGCGAGGGCATCGGCCAGGCGCTCCTCACCGGCATCCTGGCGGCGCAGGCGATCCTCGAGGCCGGACCGCACGACGCGGCGCGAGCGGTGCGGACCTATGAGCGGGCCGTGGCCGCCAACCTCGTCCCCGACCACCACATGTCGATGCTGCTGGTCCGGGCGTTGCGCCACCGCAAAGGGGCGAGGGCGGCGGTGCGCATCGCGGGGACGAGCGGCTGGACCAGGCGGAACTTCGGGCGCTGGCTCTTCGAGGACTACCCCCGCGGGGTGATCCTCACGCCCAGCCGGTGGCGCAGGGGCATCTTCAGCGGGCCCGGTGCCTACCAGAGGTGACCTTCCACGGTCGCTGACGGTTCACGTCACCGACACCGCCCGGAAACGTCGGCCCCGTACCGTTGTCTGCATGGCCGGCGCCCCCGCCGGACATCACGGTGGTGGCGCGCGGCGGCGCTCCCACCCGGCGAGTGGCGCGCCGCACCCCGGTCCCCCCCGAGGTGCGGCGCCCGCCGCTGTCGGCCGCTGCTCGTCGCGACATGCGAGCATCCGCCATGGCCTTCACCGACGAAGAGCAGCAGACCCGGCGCAACGCCATCCGGGACCTGATGCCGACGACCCCGTTCATCTCGCTCCTCGGCATGACGATCGAGCGCTACGAGCCGGACGACGTGACGATGCGGCTGGCGTTCAGGCCCGAGCTGACGAACGACGGTGTCGCGTACCACGGCGGTGTCGTCGCCTCGGCGATCGACACTGCTGGCGCGCTCGCCGCGTGGTCGAACCACGACTTCGACAAGGGCGCCCGCGCCTCCACGGTGAGCATGACCGTGCAGTACATCGGCGGCGCACGGAGCTCGGACCTGGTCATGCACGCTCGCGCCCGCAAGCGCGGCCGCGAGCTGATCTTCACCGACATCGAGGTGACGGATGCCGAGGGCAAGCTGGTCGCCCAGGCGGTGCAGACCTACCGGATCGTGTAGCACGCGTGAAGCGCGCATCGGGCCGGGCCCGACAACGTCAGCTGCTCCAGGCCTTGAGCTTCTGCATCGTCTCCAGCGGCTTCGGGCCGACGGGCGTGACGTTGAGCATCGTGACGCCCGCCTCCTTGAACGCCGCGATGCGCTCCTTGAGGTAGCCCTCGGGTCCGCACAGCGAGGTCGACTCGAGCAGGTCGTCCGGCACGAGCGCAGCCGCCTCGGCCTTCTTGCCATCCAGGTAGAGGTCTTGGATCTGTTCGGCTTCCTTCTCGTAGCCGTAGCGACGGGCGAGGGCGTTGTAGAAGTTCTTGCCCTTGGCGCCCATGCCACCGATGTACAGCGCGGCCATGCCCCGGCCGAGGTCGCGGATGCTCTTCGCCTCGGCGGGGTCGTCGGTGATGGCGACGATGCCACCGGCGGCGATCTGCAGTGGTCCGAGGGCCGGGTCCCGCTTCGCCAGGCCCGCGTCGACGGCCGGGCCGAACACGTCCTTCGCCTTCTCGGGCACGAAGAACAGCGGCAGCCAGCCTTGAGCGATCTCGGCCGTGAGCGCCACGTTCTTCTCACCGAGCGATGCGATCCACACCGGGATGTCGTTGCGCACGGGGTGGGTGATGATCTTGAGCGGCTTGCCGAGGCCTGTGCCCTGCTCAGCAGGCAGCGGCAGCTTGTAGAGCGGGCCGTCGTGGGTGAGCTTGTCCTCGCGCTTCCACACCTTGCGGCAGATGGCGACGATCTCACGCGTGCGCGCCAGTGGCTTGTCGTAGGCGACCCCGTGCCACCCTTCGATCACCTGCGGGCCCGACGCGCCGAGCCCCAGGACGCACCGTCCGCCCGACACGGCATCGACGCCGGCCGCGGTCATGGCGATGAGCGTCGGTGTGCGCGTGTAGATGGGGAGGATGCCGGCTCCGATCTGCACGGTCGAGGTCTTCGCGGCGAGGTACCCCATGTAGCTGGGGGCGTCGAAGCCGTAGGCCTCCGCCACCCACACGAGATCGAGACCAGCGCGCTCGAGGTCGGCGATGTGCCTCGCCGATTCCTCGAAACCGCCGGCATAGCTCACCTGGGTCGACAGCTCCATGTCCCCTCCGTTCCTATGCGCTCAGCAGCTCGCGTCGCGACTTCGATCGTTCGATCAGGTGCCCGGGCACCGTCACCCCGTTGACGAGGACGCCCTCGGCCGCAGCCTCCGGGCTCGCGCCGCCGCTCCCCGCAGCGGGGCCAGCGGGCGCGTCGACCAGATCCTCACCCGCCGCCCGGCGGCGTTGGAGCTCGGCCCACTCCGCGGGCCGGGCGAGGTTGGCCCGGTTGACCGATCCGCGGATCACGCCGTTGTCGAAGCGAACCCAGTAGCGGACCCACGTGAAGCCCTCGACGATCGTGACCTTGCCTCCGGTCCCCGCCGGGATCCCCGGCATGTCGTTGGAGGCGACCACGCGCTCCTTACGGGCGAGGTGCTCGCCGGTCGTTTGCTTCTTGGCCACGGCACGGCACAGTAGTGGCGTGCCCGCACTCGGATCGAAGTCTGACCGACCGATGCTCGTGTTCGACGGTGACTGCGCGTTCTGCACGACGTCCGCCCGTTGGATCGGACACCGGCTGCCCGCGAGCGCAGCCGTGCAGCCCTGGCAGGCCCTCGACCTCCGCTCGCTCGGGCTCTCCACGCGGGACGTGCAGACCGCGGCCTATTGGATCGACACGGACGCAAGCACCCATCGCGGTCACCGCGCCGTTGCGCGCTCGCTCATGGCCGCGGGCGGCGCGTGGGGGTTGGTGGGAAGGGTGCTGCTGATCCCACCGGTCTCGTGGCTGGCCGCGCTCGGCTACGAGCTGGTGGCCCACAACCGCTCGAAGCTTCCCGGCGCCACCGACGCCTGCGCGCTTCCCAAGTAGCTCACCCAAGGGCGGGCGACAATCAGTACGGGTCGGCGGGGAGGCCGAGCACGCGCTCGGCGACGATGTTGCGCTGCACCTCGCCGGTGCCGCCACCGATCGTGAGGGCAGGGCTGAAGAGGTAGCCGTGGTACCAGGGCTCGGCCGGCGTGCCGAGCGGGCCGGCCGTCGCGACCATGGCGCCGGTGCCGCAGAGGTCGCGGGCGAGGCCCATGATCCGCTGGCCGTGCTCGTCGGCCAGCACCTTGCGGATCGACGTCTCCGGTCCCGGCTGCTCACCGCGGATGCGGGCGGTGACGGTGCGCAGGCGGATGAGGTCGAGCACGGTCGCCTCGATGTGCAGCGCGGCGAGTCGTTGGCGCAGCACCGGATCGCTGACGCCACCGTTGGCCCGCACGAGGTCGAGCAGATCGTGCGCCGACGGCCCCATGCCCCAGAGCGCGCCCCCGCTCGACAGCGACACCCGTTCGTTGCCGAGCGTCACCTTCGCCAGCGTCCAGCCCTCGTTCTCCTCCCCCACCAGGTTCTCGGCGGGGATGCGCACGTCGGTGAGGAACACCTCGTTGAACAGGTGGATGCCTGTCATCTCGACGATCGGACGGATCTCGATGCCCGGCGCGTCCATGGGGCAGATGAAGTACGAGATGCCCTTGTGCTTCGGCGCGTCGGGAGCGGTCCGTGCGATGAGGATCCCGAACTTCGACTGGTGGGCCCCGGACGTCCAGATCTTCTGCCCGTTGACGACGTACTCGTCGCCGTCGCGCACCGCCCTGGTGCGCAGGCTGGCGAGATCGCTCCCTGCCTCGGGCTCGCTGAACAGCTGGCACCACGTCTCTTCGCCGGCGAGCAACGGGAGCAGGTAGCGCTCCTTCTGCGCCTCGGACCCGGCGTGCAGGATCGTGGGCCCCGCCCAGCCGATGCCGATGATGTTGGTGGGCCGGCTGACCCGCGCCCGCTTGAGCTCGTCGTCCACGATGATCTGCAAGATCGGGTCGGCATCGAGGCCGTACGGGCGAGGCCAGTGGGGCGCCACGTAGCCGGCTTCGGCGAGCTGGCGCCCGGTCGGGCGAGGGTGCTCGGCCAGCCACGACCGGACCTCGATCCGTCGGGGATCGTCGTCGCTCGGCAGCTCGAAGTCCATCGCCCCGGACCGTAGCGCCCGACTCACTACGATCCCGGCCCAGTCGCGTCGCTCGAGGGGGACCAATGCCAGGCTGGAACTTCGCTGATGTGTGGGAGGTGGTGGCCGAGGCGCTGCCCGACGCGCCGGCGCAGGTGCAGGGCGACCGCAGGTCCACCTACGCCGAGCTCGACCGGAGGGCCGACGGCATCGCCCGGGCCTTCCTCGACGGCGGCGCGAAGCAGCAGGACAAGGTGGCGCTCTACCTGTACAACGGGCCCGAGTACCTGGAGTCGATGTTCGCCGCCTTCAAGGCCGGATTGGCCCCGGTGAACACGAACTACCGCTACGCCGAGGACGAGCTCGTCTACCTGTGGGACAACGCCGACGCGGTGGCGGTGGTCTTCCACGGCTGCTTCGCCGATCGCTGCGACCGGGTCCGCAACCACCTGCCCGGGGTGCGCACCTGGCTCTGGGTCGACGACGGCACCGGTCCCTGTCCCGACTGGGCCATCGACTACGAGCAGGCGGCAGCCTCGGCGACCGAGCGGACGATCCCAGCGTGGGGCCGCAGCGAGGACGACCTCCTGCTCCTCTACACCGGCGGCACCACCGGCATGCCGAAGGGCGTCATGTGGCGCCAGGACGACCTGTTCCTCACCCTGAACGGCTCGACGCCGCGGCCTTACGGACCCGAGCGCGACCTCGACAAGGTCCGCGAGCTGTGCGACTCGCCCAGCATGGTGGCCATGCCGGCTGCGCCGCTGATGCACGGCACCGGCATGTTCACCTCGATCGGAAGCCTCTATGCCGGCGGATCGATCGTCACGCTCGAGAACCGCTCGTTCGAGCCCGCCGAGCTGCTCGACACCGTGCAGCGCGAGGGCGTCAACACCATCGCCTGGGTGGGCGATGCGTTCGCCAAGCCCGTGCTCCGTGCGCTCGACGCTCAGCCCGGAACGTGGGACATCTCGAGCCTCGTGCTCATCGTGTCGTCCGGCGTGATGTGGAGCGAGGAGACCAAGCAAGGCCTCCTCCGCCACCACGGCGGGATGATCCTCGCCGACGCGTTCTCGTCCTCCGAGGCGCTCGGCCTGGGGACGTCGTACTCCACCGCGGCGGGCACGTCGCACACCGCGACGTTCCAGCTCGGCGAGAACACGCGCGTGATCGACGACGACGGCCGCGACGTCGTGCCCGGGTCCGGTGTGATCGGTCGCGTGGCGGTCGGCGGCCGCAACCCCGTCGGCTACTACAAGGACGAGGCGAAGTCGGCGGCCACGTTCCTGATGATCGACGGCAAGCGCTACTCCGTCCCCGGTGACTACGCGATGGTCGAAGCCGACGGCTCGCTGTCGCTGCTCGGGCGCGGGTCGGTGTGCATCAACACGGGCGGCGAGAAGGTCTTCCCCGAAGAGGTCGAGGAGGTGCTCAAGCTGCACCCCGCGGTTCACGACGCTGTGGCCGTGGGCGTGCCCGACGAGAAGTTCGGCGAGGCGATCACCGCCGT
The DNA here is from genome assembly GCA_041166585.1 of Acidimicrobiaceae bacterium. Taxonomy (GTDB): domain Bacteria; phylum Actinomycetota; class Acidimicrobiia; order Acidimicrobiales; family JACDCH01; genus JBEEGB01. Next base: position 3,880 of record JBEEGB010000362.1, on the reverse strand, counting down.
CGTCGAGGCTGAACCGGGCGAGCAGATCGACGAGAGCGACGTGATCAACCACGTGAAGCAGAAGCTCGCCGCGTACAAGGCGCCGAAGCGCGTCGTCGTCGTCGACACCATCGGCAGGGCGCCCAACGGCAAGGTCGACTACAAGGCGCTGCGGAGCCAGGCCCTCGAAGCGCTCGGGCTTTGATCCGCGCCGCCGTCGAGGGCGACGTCGGGCTGCTGCTCGGCTTCGTCCACGAGCTGGCGGCGTACGAGCGCGCTCCTGAGGAGGTGGTGGCCACCGAGGACCTGCTGCACGACGCGCTGTTCGGGCCCGACGCGGTGGCGACCGCGCTCGTGGCCGAGCATGACGGCGTGCCCGTCGGGTTCGCCCTGTACTTCTGGACGTTCTCCACGTGGCTCGGCCGCCGCGGCATCTGGCTCGAGGACCTGTTCGTGCAGCCTGCGCACCGCGGCCTCGGCCTCGGCCGAGCGCTGCTCGCCGAGCTGGCCCGCATCTGCGTCGCGGCTGGGGGCGGTCGGGTGGAGTGGTCGGTGCTCGACTGGAACGAGCCGGCGCTCGGGTTCTACCGCCGGATCGGCGCAACGGGTCAGGACGAGTGGACCACCCACCGGCTCACGGGCGACGCGTTGCGGTCGGTGGCGGGCGCGCCCAAACCATGACGGACGAGCCGTTGCCCACCCACGCGCAGACCCGCGTGGTGCTCGTGGCGATGGTGGTCGCGCTGGTCGTGCTCCTGCTCGGCGTCGCGGCGGTGCTGACCCATGACGAGCCGGGCAGCGGCCGGGCATCGACCAACCGCTCCGTCACCACCGTGCCACCGACGACTCGGGCCGGACCGTCCGCGACGTCCGCGCCGTCCGGCACGCTCTCGACCCTGCCGCCAACGTCGCCGTCGACGACGCGGCGCGGGCTCCCGAACACCACGGTGACGGTGCGCGCCGCGGTGGGGTCGCCGGAGGCTGCGGCGAACGGCCTGATCCTCGCCTACCAGAGCGACGACCGGAGCCTCGCGGCGCGCTTCGCCTCGCCTGCGGTCATCGACGTGCTGTTCCAGCAGCTCTACGTGCCGGCCGACGACCCCGGCTTCCAGGGTTGCCGGCCCGATGCGTCCGACTTCCTGTGCACCTACCTCCAGCCATCCCTGCGCTACGACATGACCGCTCGAGGCGACAGCGCAGGAGAGTTCCGGATCGTCGCCATCGACGTGCGCGACCGGTAGAGGCGGAGGCTCCGAGCGGTCTTTTCCGCATTCGGGGGGTCGGGCTAACTTGCTCGCCATGGCTGATCTCGGGTTCGACGGCAAGGTTGCGATCATCACCGGCGCGGGCGGAGGGCTGGGGCGCTCGCACGCCCTCGAGCTCGCGAAGCGCGGCGCGCTCGTGGTCGTGAACGACCTCGGCGGCTCTGTCGATGGACAGGGCGGCTCGCACACCGCGGCCCAGAAGGTCGTCGACGAGATCAAGGCAGCCGGTGGTGAAGCGGTCGCCAACTACGACTCGGTGGCGACGCCAGAAGGTGGCCAGTCGATCGTCAAGACCGCGGTCGACTCGTTCGGTCGCGTCGACATCATCATCAACAACGCGGGCATCCTGCGCGACACGTCGTTCAAGAACATGACGAAGGAGCAGCTCGAGCCGGTGCTCGACGTCCACCTGAAGGGCGCCTTCTTCGTCACCCAGCCCGCGTGGCAGCTCATGCGCGACCAGGGCTACGGCCGCATCATCAACACATCGTCAGGCGCCGGCGTGTTCGGCAACTTCGGCCAGGCGAACTACGGCGCCGCGAAGATGGGCCTCGTCGGGCTCACCCGCGTCCTCGCCGTCGAGGGTGCGAAGAACAACATCAAGGTCAATGCGATCGCACCGGTCGCCAAGACCCGCATGACCGAGGAGCTGCTCGGCCCGGTGGCCGACAAGCTCGGCCCCGAGTTCGTCACGCCGCTCGTGACCTACCTCGCGCACGAGAGCGTCCCCGTCTCGGGCGAGGTCTACTCCGTCGGCGGCGGACGCGTGGCCCGCGTGTTCATCGGCGTCACGCCCGGCTACGTCGACCACGAGCTCAGCCCCGAGTCGGTGCGCGACCACTTCGACCAGATCCGCGCCGAAGAGGGCTACGAGGTCCCCGCCAACCTCAACGAGGAGATGGGCCTCGCGTTGAAAGCGCTCTCTTGAACAACCCCAACCGCGAATGTTGGATGCGAACGTTGCGAAAAGCGCAACGTTCGCTCCGAAGTTCGAGCTGCTAGCTCCGCTTGGCGTGCTTGAGTGCCCACGCCACCATCGGGAACTGGAGCGGGAGGCGGGCCAGGAGGCCGATGCCGTAGGCGGTGTTCGGCGGGTTGTCGACGGCCATCTGGATGTTGGCGGGGTAGACGACGACCATCGTCGCGGCCGCGAGGGATGCGCCGATGCGCTTGGTGCGGGGCAGTGCGAGCAGCACCCCTGAGCTCAGCTCGCACGCGCCGCTGAGCAGCGTCCAGAAGCGGGGCGCCCCTGGCACCCAGCGCGGGACGATCTTGTCGAACGGCTTGGGCACGGCGAAGTGCAGCACGCCCATGAAGACGAGGAACCCGGCGAGCACCAGCCGCGACCGGCGCGTGCTCGTGCCCTCTCCCACGGTCGCCACGCCGGCGGCGTCGGTCGCGGGTGGTTCGGGCAGCGGGTCGACCATGGCCATCGCGGCAGGCTACGGCGTCAGCTGCACAGGCTGACGCCGGTGGCGTCGGGCAGGTCGAGATCGAGGAGTGCGGCGATGGTCGGCGCCCAGTCGGCCGCCTCCGGCGAGCGGGCGCCGATCGATGCCGCGATCTCCCGAGCGGCGGGGTGACCACCGGCGGTCACCGCCACCTGGGCCCGCGTCGTCGACCCGCCGTGCTGGCCGGGCTCGGGGCCGCCGAGGTCGAAGCCGGGCGGAAGCGCGAACCACCGGTGGGGCTCGGCCCACACCACCCGCGCCCCGGGCCACGCCTCCGCATGCCCAGCGATGCCTGCGACCTCGTCGAGCCACGCACCGCTGGTCGGATCGTGACCCCACACGACGGCGCCGTTGCCCTCGGGGATGCAGGCCAGCCGGCCGCCGACCGCTTCGGCGGGGGCGTAGAGGTCGATGGGGTCCTGCGGGCCCGCCGTCTCCTGGTCGTGGTCGCTCACCACGAGCACCACAGTGTCCTCCCACGCTGGCCGAAGCGCGTCGATGATCACGCCGACGCGCCGGTCTGTGGCGCGATAGCCGTCGTGGGCCGCCTCGCTGTCGGGCCCGTGGACGTGTCCGAACGTGTCCGGCTCGTTCAGGTGCGCAACCACGAGGTCGACATCGCCTCGCTCGAGCAGCGGCAGCAGGCGCGTCAGCACCTCCTCGTCAGCCGCGTAGCCGTGGGCGTCGCGCACCACGTCGTCCGCCAGCACGCCATCGGGCGGCCAGTGCTCATCAGCTCGAGCCGCGCCCATGACCGGCACGAGGTGGTGGTCGCCGACCACGGCGACCGACGTGCGCCCGGCGCTGCGACACGCGTCGAAGATCGTCGGCACCGCCGGCCCGACCTGCTGGGCCGGCTTCGGGCCGCGCTCGGTCCACAGCCAGTTGGCCAGTATGCGATGGCCGATCGGGTCGGTGCCCGTTGCGAACGTCGCGTGGTTGGGATAGGTGGCCGACGTCATCACCGAGCGACCGACGGCGAAGGCGCCTTCGGTGCCCAGCGCCGCGAGGCACGGCGTCACCGATGCACCGACATGGCGCGCGGGCAACCCGTCAACGATGAGCAGCACGACGCGCACCGCCGGAGACTACGCGTAGGTTGCGGTGATGGAGCTCGCTGACTTCCGCGCCTCGGCGGTGACCTGGCTCGACGCGAACCGCGAGCACGCCCCCCGTGACTACGGC
>JBEEGB010000361.1:0-12599 GCA_041166585.1 Acidimicrobiaceae bacterium | reverse complement strand
CACCGAGAAGCCCTGGCAATGGCCACCGTCGGCTCCGGCGTTCGCCTGGACCATCCACTGGTCAGCCACGGGCGTGAGGTCGCACTTGCCCGAGGTGATGTCGGCGCACACGACGTCGCCGAACATCTTGCGCATCTCGTCCGGACCCATGTTCACGGGCTCGTTGCCGGTCGCGTCGGTCTTGCCGTAGTTCTGGAACGCGAAGCCATCGGTCTCGGGGCGGAACCCGTTGTCCGCCACCAGCGGACCGGTCGGCGTGTACGCGGCCCCGCTGGGATCGGGGGCCGCGGCCTCGGACGGATCTGCACCCTTCTTCGCCTTGGGACCCGAGGACGAAGAGGACGACGCCGACGATGAGGACGAGGACGACGATGTGGACTTCGCCGACGACCCCCCACCGCCGCTGCACCCTGCCGCCAGCACGAAGACCGCCAGCACCGCTGCGACGAACCGCCGCCTCGCCAATTGCTTCAAGACCGAGCTCCTTCTGTCGGGCGCGTTTCGCGCCGTGCCATGCGCCGTTCCCCGCCCGTCGCGCGCAGGACCCTACTGGTCCCGTCAGGGGAGGCGGGTGACCACCAGCGAGCGAAGGTCGGAGCCGTCGACCCGGTAGCCGAACGGCCGGGGCGCCTCGTGCGTCCAACGTTCACCGAGCCACTCGGCGAGCGGCTCACGCACCCACGGGTGGCACGCGTCGAGATGGCCACCGCAGTCGCCGAGCGGCACGAACCGCGCCTCGACGACGATGCCGTCGGGATCGGCGACGCGCAGCTCGCCCTCGTAGGCAACCGCGACGTGGATCTCGGCCCGCAGCCGCCAGCCCAGGTCTGGCGCCTCCGCGATCACCTCATAGAGAGGACCGACCCACTCGGTGACCCGCAGCCCGGTCTCCTCCTCGACCTCGCGCGTGAGGCCCTCGATGAGCGACTCGCCGTCGGCCACCTCGATCACGCCGCCCGGTGGGCTCCAGTCGAGCGCGCCGTTGCGGCGCCGGTTCTGGACGAGCAGCAGTCCTTCGTCGCTCTCGATGAGCCCGCCGCCGACCGTCCAGTCCTGCACCGGACCAGTCTTGCGCGAACATCGGCCGGTGCACCCCACCGTCGAACGCGTCGTCGCCGCAGCCGCGGCCGCGGGGCTCGCCATCGAGCCGCGGGAGTTCCCCGAAGGCACCAGGACCGCCCAAGAGGCAGCGGACGCGGTCGGCGTCGCGATCGGCCAGATCGTGAAGTCGCTGGCCTTCCGCGCCGACGGCGACGTGATCCTGGCGCTCGTGAGCGGCGCCAACCGGCTCGACGAGCACAAGCTCGCCGCGGCCGCGACGGCTGCGACGATCGAGCGGGTGGACGCCGACGGGGTGCGGGCGGCGACGAGCTTCGCGATCGGTGGCGTCCCACCGTTCGGCCACCCCGCCGGTCTGCGGACGTTCATCGACGCCGACCTGCTCGCCTATGACGTCGTGTGGGCTGCGGCAGGCACGCCCCGGCACGTGTTCGCCATCGCGCCCGACGACCTCGTGCGGGTGAGCGGAGGGGTACCCGCTTCGATCGCGGCGTGATCGCCACGGCCCGACGACCGCCGTACGATCGGGTCCTCATGTCCCAGACCAACCCTCCGTCCGCGACGCCCTCGAGCAACGGTGTTGAATCGGCGCTTCCGTCGACCGGCGCACGGGTGCTGGCCTTCCTCGCCATCGTCGTGGGCGGCGTGTGCGGCGGTCTCATCGGCTTTGCCGTGACCGACCTGCAGTGCAGCGGCGACTGCGCCACCGGCAAGGGCATCGGCGGGTTGGTCGGTGCCCTCACCGGCGCACTCGGGGTGGCGGTCGTCGCCGTCCTCGCGCTGCGAGCCATGGGCGAGTGGAAGACGATCCAGGAGCGCGACGACAAGCGCCGCGCACCTAAGGGCGGAAGCTGAGTCGCCGGAAGCCCTCGGCGTAGCGCATGCCCCCGGCCTGGCCCGCCTCCGCGGCGCGGGCCTCGACAACCTGGGTGACGAGGTCGATCCCGTCGCCGAGCTGGCTTGCGTGGCAGCGCAAGGCCGCGACCTTCACCGGCAGCTGCGCACTGATGTCGACCCACACGTCGGGCTCGAGCGTGCCCGACAGCAGCACGGTGGTCACCTGGTGCGCAGGCCCGGCCTCGGGGAAGTAGAGCGGGCTGGCTGCCATCGGCGCGCACGCGTCGAGCACCGTCCATCCCAGCGCGCGGTGATCGTGGTGGTTCACGTAGCCCGAGCCGAAGAACACCGAGGTCGGGTCGGGGGCGATGACGACCTCGGGACGGAGGGCGCGGATCCTGCGGACGAGCTCGGCGCGCAGCTCCACCGTGTTCTCGAGCTCGCCGTCGGGGATGCCCAGCATCTCGTGCCCCGCGAGGCCCATCACGGACGCGGCGGCGTCGGCCTCAGCGGCGCGCCGCGCGGCGAGCGCGAGGGGATCCGTCCCTGGAGGGGCAGCGCCCTTCTCCCCCGCGTTGGCGATCAGCAGGTGCACCTCGCAGCCGTCGGCCACCCATCGCGTAAGGGTGCCGGCACAAGAGACCTCAGGATCGTCGGGGTGAGCGAAGATGGCGAGCGCCCGGGCCGGGGTCTCTGACAGGGCGGCCACCGGCGTGACCGTAGCCCTCCGCGCGCTGGTGCCCGTCAGGGCGCTGAGCGGACCGCGCCGATCGCGACGTCGACGCCAGCGTCGTCGACGTCGAGATGCGTCATCAGCCTGACCGTCCCCGGCGCGATCGTGCCGCCGAGCACACCCGCTGCCGCGAGGTGGCGCAGCAGCGCGCCGGTGGCTGGGTGGGTGAACACGACACAGTTGGTCTCGACCGTCGCGGGGTCGAGGCCGGTTTCGGGCCACCGCTCCGCCACCGCCTCGGCCAGACGGCGGGCGCGGGCGTGATCGTCGGCGAGTCGCTCGACGTGGTGCTCGAGCGCCACGAGCCCGGCCGCGGCGACGACGCCGGCCTGGCGCATGGCCCCCCCGAGGCGCTTGCGCTCGGCCCGGGCGTCGGCGATGAGCGCGGCCGGGCCTGCGAGCAGTGAGCCCACGGGCGCGCCGAGCCCCTTCGACAGGCAGCACATCACCGTGGTCGCGCGCACGGCGCGCTCCGCCGGGCTGACCCCGCTGGCCACCGCCGCGTTCCACAGGCGAGCGCCGTCGAGGTGGACGGGCCGGCCGAGGTCGGCCACCGCGTGCAGCGTCGGAAGGAGCCACGGCCGGCCGCCGGATGGCATGTGCGTGTCCTCCACGCACACCGCGCTGACCGCAGGCCAGTGATGGCGTTCGGCCTCGATCACGGACGCGACCTCTGCAGGGTCGAGCATGCCGGTGTCGTCGTTCACGGTGTGCAGCTGGTACGAGCCGTTGACCCCGGCGCCGCCCTGCTCGTGGAGCACGATGTGGTGGCGGCGGCCGGCGATGACGGACGTGCCGGGCGTTCCCAGCAGCCGGAGGGCGATCTGGTTGCCCATCGTCCCCGACGGGACGAACAGCCCGACCTCCTTGCCGACGCGCGCCGCGAACGTCTCCTCGAGGAGGTTGACCGTCGGGTCCTCCCCATAGCCATCGTCGCCCACCTCGGCATCCGCCATCGCCTTGCGCATGGCAGCCGTGGGCCGCGTGACCGTGTCGGACCGCAGATCGATCACGACCCGGACTCTAGATTCACCGCGTGGATCTCCTCGACGAGCTGCTCGCGCTGGCGACCGAGCTCGCGGCGCAGGCGGCTGCCCTGCTCGTCGACGGGCTCGACCGGCCCCGATCCAGCGTGAGCACCAAGTCGACGAGCACCGACATGGTCACCGAGATGGACAGAGCCTCGGAGCGGCTCATCGTCGACGGCCTGCGCGCGGCTCGACCCGATGACGCGCTCGTGGGCGAGGAGGGCGCGAGCGCGGCCGGCACCAGCGGCGTGCGCTGGATCATCGATCCCGTCGACGGCACCACCAACTACCTCTACGGGTTGGCGGGCTTCGCGGTGTCGATCGCCGCCGAGCTCGACGGGCAACCCGCGATCGGGGTGGTCAACGATCCGCTCCACCGCGATGTGTTCACCGCCGTCCGCGGGCGCGGCGCCCACCGAAATGGGCGGACCTTGCACGTCGAGGGGGCCGACGACCTGGCCCATGCCCTCGTCGCGACCGGCTTCGCGTACGACCCGGAGCGGCGCCGACGCCAGGCGGAGGTGCTCATCCAGGTGCTGCCAAGGATCCGCGACATACGCCGCATCGGCGCAGCATCGGTGGACCTCTGCTCGGTGGCGTGCGGACGGGTGGATGCCTACTACGAGCGTGGTCTCGGGCCCTGGGACTTCGCGGCCGGTGCCCTCATCGCCGCCGAGGCGGGCGCGGTCGTAGGTGATCTGGCCGGCGGCCCGCCGTCCGGCGGGTTCGTGCTCGCCGCCCCCACGGGATTGTTCGAGCCGCTCCGGTCCATCCTCGAGGCCGCCGGCGCCGGGAACGCCTGACATCAACCGGCGCGCACCGTCTCGTCGCCCATCGTCACGCGATCGCAACGGCCCTGACTGGCGGTTCACCGGTGGCCGGCGTCAGGCTGCTCTGATGCCTCATTCTGCTGCGGGTGGCAGCGTTGAGCGCCGTCCTCACCTCAAGCCTGCTTCAAGCGAAGTCCGAGTAGACGGCGACGGCGCCACCATCACCATCTCCCTCGGCGGCTGCCTCGATCGCGCCGCCGGAAGCGCCCTGCTCGACACCGTGCGGTCCGAGCTCGATCGCGGACCGTCTCGCATCGACGTCGACCTCGGCCCGTTGCTCGCCTTCACGGAGGAAGGCGCCGCGGCGCTGGCCGCGGTGCGGGAGCTGGGCAGCGGCCTCGTCGATGGCCTGCACTACCGCACGGAAGGCGGCGCCGGCGGCGAAGCCGTGCTCGCCGCGTTCGCCCAGGACGTGCCGATCAGCGACTAGGCGCGAGTCGCGGAGCGATATCGGGCACCATGGGGGCGTGGGAACACGCATCTTGACGGTCGAAGACGACGAGCGCATACGCACCGCCGTGAAGATGGCCCTCGAGGACGAGGGCTGGGTGGTCGAGGAGGCCGAGACCGGCGAGCAGGCGCTCGAGGCGTTCTCCCGCCAGCCGAGCGACGTCGTGCTCATCGACATCATGCTGCCCGGCCTCGACGGGTTCGAGGTGTGCCGCCGCATGCGACGCACCAGCGACGTCCCCATCGTCATGGTCACCGCCAGGGCGGACACGCACGATGTCGTGGCCGGCCTCGAAGCCGGCGCCGACGACTACCTCACCAAGCCCTTCGCGCCGAAGGAGCTGTCGGCACGGATCCGCGCGCTGATGCGCCGGGCCCGCAAGCCCGACTCGGGCACGACGAGCATGCACTTCGGAGATCTCGAGGTGATCCCCGACGCCGGGGTCGTGCGCCGCGCCGGCCAGGAGCTGCACCTGACCAAGACCGAGTTCCGGCTCCTGTGCGAGCTGGCATCGAGCCCGGGCCGGGTCTTCAGCCGCGAGGTCCTGTTGGAACGGGTCTGGGGCTACGGCTACTTCGGCGACGGCCGCCTGGTCGACGTCCACGTGCGTCGCCTGCGGACGAAGATCGAAGCCGACCCGGCGAACCCGCGTCATGTGGCCACCGTCCGAGGTCTGGGCTACAAGCTGCAGGGGTGAACGAGCGCACGGGTGAATGAGCACAGCCGCACGCGCCGGTTCGGAAGGCTGCGGGTCCGGCGACTCGGGTTGCGGGCTCGCATCACGCTGGCGTTCGCGCTCGGCGCGCTCGTGCTGTCCGCCATCCTCGCGACCACCACGTTCGCCCTCACCCGGCGCAACCTGCTCGACCAGCGCGAGTCGCTCGTGCTGAACCAGGCGTACCTCAACGCCGCCGTGGTTCGGAACAGGCTCCCGGGCAGCGACATCGAGTCCGTGCAGTCGCTGCTCCCGTCGTTGCCGGTGCCGGGCGGCTCCCGCCCGATCCTGCACTTCCAGGACCGGTGGTTCAGCCTCACCGCCGAGATCGGGCCCGATGCCATCCCGCTCCAGCTGCGCGAAACCGTGGCGAAGGGCCATCCCGCCCGCATCCGCTTCTCCGCGAAGGGCAAGCCGGCCTTGGCGGTCGGCATCCCGATCCCGGCTGCCGGCGCGGAGTACTTCGAGATCGTCGAGCTGGGCGATCTCCAGAACACCCTCGATTCACTCGGCATCTCGCTCCTCGGGGCGTCGGCGTTCACCACGTTGGCGGGCGCGGGGATCGGGTGGTGGGTGAGCAGGAGGGCGTTGCGACCGCTCGCCGACGTGAGCCAGGCCGCTGAGGCCATCGCCGGCGGCCGCCTCGATACGCGCCTCGAGGCCGTCGCCGACCGCGATCTGGGCACGCTGGCCGCGTCGTTCAACGAGATGGCTCAGGCGTTGCAGGATCGCATCGAGCGCGACGCCCGCTTCGCGTCCGACGTCAGCCACGAGCTGCGTTCGCCGCTCATGACGCTGTCCGCGGCGGTCAACGTGCTGGAGACGAGGCGGGACGAGATGCCGGAGCGGGCGCAGGCCGCGCTCGACCTGCTCGGGGTGGAGGTGGGTCGCTTCTCCCAGCTCGTCGAAGACCTGCTCGAGATCTCCCGCTACGACGCGGGAGCGGTGCGGCTCGAGCTCGACGAGATCCGTTTGGCCGAGTTCGTGATGCAGGCGGTCAGCGCGTCCGACGACGGACGCACGGTGCCGGTCGAGCTCGACAGCGAGCTCGCGGGCGTCGTGGCCCAAGCCGACAAGCGCCGACTGATGCGGGTCATCGCCAACCTGCTCGACAACGCGCGCAAGTACGGTGACGGCGCGACCGGGGTGTCGCTCCGGCGGGTCGAGGAGGGTGTGCAGATCGCCGTGGAAGATGAGGGCCCGGGCGTACCCGAGGACGAGCGCGACGTGATCTTCGAGCGGTTCGCGCGCGGCGGAGGCGCCGGTCGTCGCGGCAGCGGCGAAGGTGTCGGCCTCGGGCTGGCGCTCGTCGCCGAGCACGTCCGCCTGCACGGTGGACGGGTCTGGGTCGAGGAGCGGCTCGACGGGCGCGAAGGCGCGCGGTTCGTCATCGAGCTCCCGGTGCTGGGCACGTGAGCGCGCGAGTGCGTTCGTGCGCGGTCGCGGCCGCGATCGCGGTCGTGCTGACGGCCTGCGGGCTCCCGAACGACGGCGCCCCCCGGGAGATCGCCGCCGACAAGGTGCCGTTCTCGCTCCTGGCTCCCACCTCGAGCGTGCCCGCCAAGGACCAGACGTCCGGTCCGGTGGAGTACCTCTACTTCTTCGACGGCGCCAAGCTCCGTCCCACGGCCCTGGCCGTGCCGTCGCGCCTCCCCATCGACGTGCTGAGCCAGCTGGTGAAAGGTGTCCCCGATGCCAGCACGGGCGTGGCCACCGCCATCCCGAAGGACACCCAGGTGCTCGCCGCGGACCTCGACGACGCCGGGGTGCTCGTCGTGACGCTCAGCAAGCAGATGCTGTCGATCATCGACCCCGACCAGGGCAAGGCGTTCGGTCAGCTGGTGTGGACCGCGACCGGCCTCACCGGGGTCCGCTTCGTGCGCTTCCGCACCACCGATGCGAACGGCCAGACGCAGGACGTGAAGCCGACGACCGACACCGGTCAGCGCAGCGACCCGCTCGACCGCAGCGACTTCCGCGCCATCGCGCCGACGCCCAGCTGATGCTCGCGCTCTCTCTGAAGCGAGACCGATCAGTCCCGCTCGTAGGACCACGGGCCCTTGCGCATGACCAGACGGTGACGCGGACCCGGTGCGTCGCCGTCGCCACCGTCGTAGGCGACGTCGCCGTGCCAGGTGGCCGCGACCTCGCCTGAGGCCAGCTTCGTGATGTGCGTCTCGAAGCGCTCCACCGCACCGGTCTCGGCGTCGACCAGTGCGGCAGCGACGTCCGGCGCGTCAGCCAGCCGGTTGAGCGTCACCCAGGTCGGCGGCGCCAGCTCGATCTCGCCCGCTCCGTGGCGGGCGATCGCCTGGCCCGGCGTGACCCACACGTGCTCGTGGATCTCGCCCATGTCGATCGTCACCTCACCGCCGGCCGGTGCCGGCGCGAGGAAGAACCACGTCGCGAACCGCTTGGGAGCGATCGGCGGTGGCACCCAGTGCGAGTACGGGACGAGCGTCGTCGGGTCGACCACGAGGTCGGCCTCCTCGCGCGACTCGCGCGCCGCCGCTCGCCTCGCGCCCTCCTCACCCTCGCCGTCGTCGGGATCGACCCGGCCACCGGGGAACACCCACATGCCGCCGAACGCCAGGGCCGCGTTCTTGCGCAGCATCAGCGTCTCGACGCCGTCGGCACCGTCACGGATGAGCACCACCGTCGCCGCGGGGATCGCAGGCGGCATCCCCGTCATCCGAAGAACACTGTCATCCGAAGAACACTTTGGCGACCTCGTAGAGGTCCGGGTCGACGAGCTTGAGCTGGCCGGTCGCCTCAGCCAGCGGCACGCGCACGATGTCACCGGCGCGCAGCGCCACCATCGAGCCGAATGCGCCGTCGTGGATCGCGTCGATGGCGGCGACACCGAAGCGGGTCGACAGCACGCGGTCGAAGGCCGTCGGCGTGCCGCCGCGCTGGACGTGACCGAGCACGATCGCTCTGGTCTCGTAGCCGGTGCGGATCTCGATCTCCTTCGCCAGCGCGTCACCGATGCCGCCCAACCGGGCATGGCCGAAGGCATCGACCTGCCCGCTGTCGAGCACCGCGAACGTCCCCTCCTTGGGGACGGCACCTTCAGCGACGACGACGATCGATGCGTAGTGACCGCGGGTCTCGTGACGATGGCGGATGGCATCGCAGACCGCTTCGATGTCGAAGGGCAGCTCGGGGATGAGGATCATCATGGCGCCGCCCGCGATGCCGGCCCAGACCGCGATGTGGCCGGCGTGACGACCCATGACCTCGACCACCATCACGCGGTCGTGCGACTCCGCGGTGGTGTGCAGCCGGTCGATGGCGTCGGTGCAGATCTGCACCGCTGTGTTGAACCCGAACGTCAGCTCCGTCGCCGAGAGGTCGTTGTCGATGGTCTTCGGCACGCCCACCACCGCGACACCCTCTGCGTGGAGCCGGCTGGCCACGCCCAGCGTGTCCTCTCCCCCGATGGCGATCAGCGCATCGATGCCGACGTCGGCCAGCGTCTGCTTCACGCGCTCGACACCGCCATCGATCTTGTAGGGGTTGGTCCGCGACGATCCGAGGATCGTGCCGCCCCTCGGCAGGGTGCCGCGCATCCGCTCGACCGACAGCGGGTCGGTGATCCCTTCCACCACACCCTTCCACCCGTCGCGGAAGCCGATGAGGTCGTCGCCGTACACGTGCTCGCCCTTGCGCACCGCGGCGCGCAGCACGGCGTTGAGCCCTGGACAGTCGCCGCCTCCCGTGAGCATCCCGACCCGCATGCCGTCACCTCCAGTCACGAGCGGTCGATCCCGGGACCCTAACTAACCTGCGCGGTCATGGCCGTGGTGATCGCGATCGACGCAGGGACGACCGGTGTGCGCGCCTTCGCGGTCGACGGCGGGGGCCAGCCGGTGGGGTGGTCGTACCGCGAGTTCACGCAGCACTTCCCGAGGCCGGGGTGGGTCGAGCACGACGCCACCGAGATCTGGTCGACGGTGCAGACCGTGCTGGGCGAGCTCATCGCCTCGCTCGACGAGCCGGTCGCGGCGATCGGGATCACCGATCAACGCGAGACGGTCGTCGCGTGGTCGCGCGCGACCGGACGACCGCTGCACAACGCGATCGTGTGGCAGGACCGTCGCACCGCGGCGCGCTGCGACGCGCTCGCGGCGGCCGGCCACCTGCCGTTCATCCGTTCGACCACGGGCCTCGTGCTCGACCCGTACTTCTCGGGTTCGAAGATCGAGTGGCTGCTGACCGAGGGCGGCGTCCCGGCGGACGAGGATCTCGCGGTCGGCACCATCGACTCGTGGCTCCTGTGGAACCTGACCGCCGGCGCGGTCCACGCCACCGAGCCGTCGAACGCGAGCCGCACCATGCTGTTCGACATCACGAAGCTGGCCTGGTCGGACGAGCTGTGCGACCTCTTCGGGGTTCCGATGTCCGCGCTCCCCGAGGTCCGGCCGACCTCCGGGCGCTTCGCCGTCACGGCAGAGGGAGCCGTGCCGGGGCTGGCCCCGGGCGTCGCGATCAGCGGCGTCGCCGGCGACCAGCAGGCGGCCCTGTTCGGGCAGGCGTGCTTCGCGACCGGCATGACGAAGAACACCTACGGCACCGGCTCGTTCGTGCTCATGAACGTCGGCGACACCTGCCCGGCACCGGTCGATGGACTCCTGACCACGGTGGCGTGGCAGCTCGAGGACGGCGGCCCCGCCACCTACGCCTACGAGGGCGCCATCTTCGTGACCGGCGCAGCGATCCAATGGCTCCGTGACGGCCTCGGCATCATCAACGAGGCGGCCGAGATCGGACCGCTGGCGGCGTCGATCGACGACACCGAGGGCGTCGTGTGCGTGCCCGCGTTCACCGGGCTCGGCTCGCCATGGTGGGATCCGTATGCCAGGGGCACGATCGTCGGCATCACGCGCGGCACCAGCCGCGCGCACCTGGCGAGGGCGGTCGTCGACGCGATGGCGTACTCCACCCGAGACGTGGTGGAGGCAATGAGCGAGGCGTCAGGCCACCCGATCCGTTCGCTGCGGGCCGACGGCGGCGCATCGGTCATGGATCTGCTCTTGCAGCTCCAAGCCGACCAGCTGCAGGTCCCCGTGTCGCGTCCGGTGGTGCAGGAGACCACCGCCTTGGGCGCGGCCTACCTGGCTGGTCTCGCGGAAGGCGTGTGGTCTTCGCTCGACGAGCTGGCGGCCCACTGGCACCTCGACATCGAGGTCTCCCCCGAAGCGGAGCCCGCAGCGGCCGACGCCGGCTATGCGATGTGGTGCCGCGCCGTCGAGCGCGCTCGACACTGGGCGGTCGACTGACTAGGTGGGGCCTTCAGCCGCTGGACGATGACGACGGGTGGATCGCGCGGGACTTCTGAGCGGTGAGCTCGCGAAATCGGGTGTCGACGATGCGTGCGAGTGCTGCCGCAGACCGGCGTTCCCGAGCGCGGAACGCCTGTCCCTCCCTTCCCATCACGAGGGCGAGGTTGGCCGCGGGCAGCGGGGCCCACAGGACGTCGTCGGGTCCTGTCTCCATGGCGACGACCTTGGCCGACGAGCGGCTCCCGGCGACGAACGCGCTGAGCCAGGCCGCTTCCGGCGGGCTCCCCACGGACGTCTCGACGAGCCCGTCGACCAGATCGACGACGGCGACCCATGACGCCCCGATGGTGCGCGCGGAGTGCTCGCAGAGCGAGACCAGGATCTCCTTCGCGCTGGTCGAACCGACGAGCTGCGCCGCGGTCTCCAGCGCGTCGAGGCGCGGATCGTGGAGGGCGTCGGCCACGAGGCGGATGTCCTCGACGTCGACGCCGTCGACCTGGCCGATCTCGGTGAGCAGCAGCTCGACCAAACCGTCTTCGGGGAGCTCGACAACGAGCTCGTCGATGGCCCGTCCGGCGCCCCGCTCGAGGATCTCGATGCCGACCACGCTCCCGCCCACCGCGCCGATCCGGCTCGCGACCTGACCCAGTGCGCCCGGCCGGTCGGGCAGCCACACGCGGACCACGTAGCTGTGCATGCCCGAAAACGTACGGGCGGTGTGTGAACGGGCGGTTTCCCCATGGAGTCGACTCAGCGAACCCACGGTGTTCTTGACCGAACGGTCAAGCATCTCTACGGTTCGCCCCAATGCCCCAAACTCGGCGCCTCACCCCCCGGGGCCGCGAACGGCGGCGCCAGCTCATGGCCTTCGCCGCAGCACGCTTCGCGGAGAACGGCTTCCACCCGACGTCGGTCGCCGAGATCGTGTCGGGCATCGGCGTCGGCAAGGGCGTCTTCTACTGGTACTTCGAGAGCAAGGACCGTCTCTTCCTCGAGATCCTGCGCGACGCGCAGCAGGACCTGCGCCGCACCCAACAGCACGCGATCGCGGAGGAGGACGACCCGATCCACCGCATCGAGCTGGGCATCCGCGTCTCGATGCACTGGTTCGCCGCCAACCGTCACCTCGTCAACCTCTTCCAGTTCGCCTCGACCGAGGAGCGCTTCGCGCCCGTGCTGCGCCGAGGTCAGGAGGTGGCCGTCGCCGACGCGGTCAGGCACGTGAAGGACGCCATCGTCGCCGGTGAGGTGCGCGACCAGGACCCCGAGATCCTGGCCCACGCGGTGATCGGCCTCACCTCGCACTTGGCCCGCGAGCTGATCCACAACCGCGGCGAAGCACCCGACGCGGTCGCCGACGCCGCGATCGCGTTCTGCCTCAACGGCCTGCGCTGACCCACCTGCTCCAACCGGCGTGCGTTACGGGGTCTCTACACCCTTAACGAACGCCAGAACGCATGGTGGCCGGGCTCAGCCGAGCTTCGGCAGGGCCTTCTTGAGGTTGCGGACGGCTTGACCGATGCGCTGCTCGTTCTCGATCAGCGCGAAGCGGACGAAGCCTTCGCCGCCCGGCCCGAAGCCGTTGCCGGGGGAGACCGCGAGCTCGCAGTCGCGGATCAGCGTTGATGCGAACCCGAGCGAGCCGAGCTCGGCGTACGGCT
>JBEEGB010000360.1:0-5972 GCA_041166585.1 Acidimicrobiaceae bacterium | reverse complement strand
CGGCGTGGGGCGACGTGCGCGCCGGGTACCAGACCGGCGTGCTCTTGAAGCTGGCGCAGGTTGCAGGTGCCGTTGCCGGCGTCGCGGCGGCGTTGCCGGTGCCGGTGCGCGACGGGCACTACCGGCCGCGGGCCACCAGCTCGTCGTAGACGGCGTCGACGCGCGCCGAGCAGCGGGCGACGTCGAAGCGGGCCGCCTGTGCGGGTCCTGCTTCCCCGAGGCGCACTGCGAGGTCGTGGTCGCGGAGCACGTTGATGAGCGCGCCGGCGAGCTCGGGAACATCGCCTTCGGTGACCACCAACGCCGTGGTCCCCTCGGCGACGAACTCGGGGATGCCGCCGTGGCGCGTCGTGACGACCGCTCGACCGCAGGCCTGCGCTTCGAGGTTCACCAACAGCAGGCTCTCCGCGTCGCCGTCGAACGCGGTGCGGCTCGGAGAGGCGACCACCGTCGCCGAGCGGAGGTGATCGCGCACCTGCTCGTGCCGGCGTGAGGGGTCGGGCGGGACGTGCACCACGCCGCGCGGGCGGACCGCGTCGTCCAGGAGGGCGGCACCCGGTCCGTCGCCGAGCACCCGGAGCTGCGCGTCGGGTACCGCTTCGAGCACCGAGGGCCACGCGGCCAGCAACGTGTCGAGCCCCTTCTTGTCGACGAAGCGACCGACGAACGCCACGATCGGGGGACCGTCCGGCAGCGGGCTCGGGGTGAACAACGCGGTGTCGACGCCGGCAGGGATGACGTGGGTGCGGGCCGGGTCGAAGCCGAGGTCAGCAGCTCGGTCAGCCAACCACTTCGAGGGCACCACCAGCGCGTCGACGGCGTCGACGACGGGGTCGTAGAAGCCGGGGCGCTGGTGCGGTAGGGCGGTGGCGTCGTCGCCGTGCAGTGACAGCACGAGCGGGAGCTTGCGGCGCTGCACCACGCCGAGCACGTCGTGCACCGCGTAGCCGAAGTGGACGTGGAGCACGGCGGCGCGAGCCGTCGTGGTGATCGCGGCGAGCGCCGCGGTCCGGGCGATCCGTGCCGCGCGCCCCTCACCCATCCAGCGCAACGGGCCGAGCGAGATCACCGGCTTGTGGGGGAACGCGTCGCGGTGCTCGGGGACATCGCGGCAGACGACGATGGCGTGATGGCTCGACCGGGAGATGTGGGCGTGGACGAACCCGGCGGACAGCGGGAGCCACCGGTCGACGTAGTGGACGACGTTCACGGACGCGCCGTGTTCCCCGCTCAAGGGGCCGCTCGGGCCATCCTTCCCGCTCAAGGGGCCGCTCGGGCCCAGCTGGGCAGGGCGCGCACGAACTGATCGGCGAGATCCGCCGCGGTCCAACGCGGCAGCGCGGGCGCTCGATCCTCGCTGCGAAGTGCCTCGCGGATCGCCTCGGCCCAGGCGTCGACATCCCGCGCCGGCACGAACGTCGCGAGCCCCCACGTGGACTCGCGGAGGACGGGGAGATCGGAGACGAGCGCCGGTGTCCCGCAGGCCATCGCCTCGATCGGCGGGAGCCCGAAGCCCTCGTACAACGACGGGAACACGAACGCGGCAGCTCCGGCCATCAGCGCGGGGAGGTCGCCGTCCCGCAGGTACCCGAGGTGCTTGATCGAGCCGGCCGCCGGCAGGTCGACCGGAGCGAAGATCGGATGCTCGCGGCCGGCGAGCACGAGGTCGTGAGGCACATCGCCGACGAGCCGGAGGTGCGCGGTCGCCACCGTCGAGATGTTCTTGCGAGGGTCGGCCCAGCCCAGGTGCAACAGGTAGGGGCGGCGGTCGAGCCCATGGCGGCGGCGCACCTCGGCGACGAGCTCGTCGGGCACGGGGCCGAAGACGGGATCGACCGGGCTGCGTAGGACGGCGACCCGGTCGGCGCGCACGCCTCGGTCGACGACCTCTTGCTTCACGGCGTCGCTCGGCACGAAGACGAATCGTGCGCGCCGCACGGACCCGAGCATCGCCATCCCATAGGCCCGCGCTCCCTGGAACCACTCCGGGCCGACGAGCGGCCCGAGGTCGTGGGTCCAGAGAAGGCTCTTCGGATGCGCGAACGGTGCCGTGTTGATCGGGTTGAGCAACGGTCGGCGCACGGCCGCCGCCGCGAGCGCCCCTTGCTCCCACAGGTGATCGGCGACCCGTCCCGCGGGCAAGCCGCGCACGGTGCGCGTGATGAGCGGGTCCTCCACGCCGGCCGGGGCCCACACCTCGTAGGGGAAGCCGGCGTCGGCGAGCGCGAGCAGCAGGGTGCGGGCAGCGCGGTGCATGCCGGTGGGCCGGACCCGCAGGAACCGGCCGTTGACGACCATCGTCATCGGGCGGCTCGGACGCCGGCGAGCGTCTGCTCGTACGCGTCGATCGTCTGCGCCGCGATCATGTCCCAGTCATAGGCAGCCAGGACCGACGGGATCCGGGCGCGCGCCGCGGCACGTTCGGCGTCAGGGTCGAGCAGCGACCGTTCGAGCGCGGCCACCAGCGACGATTCGTCACCGGCGGAGAACAGGCGCGCCCCTGGCCCGTCCTCGGCCACCAGCTCGCGCTGCGGCTCGATGTCGGACACGAGCACGGGCGTGCCGACCGCGGCGGCCTCGAGCACGGTGATCGGTGCGCCCGCTTCGAGGTTGGAGGGCGAGACGAAGAGCGCGGCGTTGCCGAACAGCGCGTCGACCTCTTCGCCGTACACGGGACCGACGACATGGATCCGGCGGTCGGTGTCCGCCTGCCGCTCCAGCTCGGCCACGTAGGTGTCCGTGTGCGCGGAGCCGCCGACGATCAGCAGCGGCATCGTCAGCGTCGAGCGCTTGTAGGCGTCGATGAGCAGGTGCGGAGCCTTCTCCGGCACCAGCCGCCCGACGAACAGCACGTAGCCGTGGGGCTCGACCCCGAACCGGTCGAGCTTGCTCGGCTGGACGGCGTGCGGTGGGATGACGCCGTTCGGGATGAACACGGTGGAGCTGCCGTACCGACGGGCGTAGTGGTCCCGCAAGGTGGCGGAGACGACGATCGTGGTGTTCGGCACCCGGGCGCTCGCCCACTCAGCCAGGCTCAGCACGGCCTTCGCGCCGCGCCCCCACTTGTCCCGCTCGCCGTCGCGGCCGTGGATGGTCTGCACCACAGCCGCCTTGCTGAGGTAGCGCGGCACCGGTGCGAGCAGCCCCGGTCCGATCGCGTGGTAGTGGACGATGTCGAAGCCGCGCAGCACCGCCGCGGTGGACAGCGTGGTGTGGCTGATCGTTTCGAGGTGCTTTGTCGGGATGATCGGCAGGTGGCGGAGGTGCATGCCCCGGTAGCTGCGCTCGTCGGAGCGGCCGTGGCAGAAGACCACGACCTCGTGACCCGCGTCCGCGAGCCGGGCTCCGAGCTCTTCGATGTGGCGCTCGATGCCGCTGTACCTCGCGGGCACACCGCGGCTACCCACCATGGCGATGCGCACGGCGGGAGTGTACGGGTGTGTCGTTCGCACGATCGAAGCCGAGCTCGGCCGGCAGTAGGTTCGGCCGCCGTGAAGATCGCCCTGGTCGGCCACCACCTGCCGCTGGCCGAGGGCACGGCGACCGGCAGGGCGTTCTGGGCGCTGGGCGAGGGGCTCGTGGCCGAGGGTCACGACGTCATCGGTTGGGCGTGGCGGCCGGAGCCTCCGGCGCCGGGCGAGTCGTTGCCGACGTGGTGCGAGTGGCGGCCGGTGCCTCCGTCGTCATGGGTGCTGACAAAGGCGCGCGCGCTGGTGCGGCCCCGCCACGAGGTCGGTCGCACCGCGTGGCGCGTGCCGGAGGACTTCGTGGGCGTGGCCGACGAGAGCGTGTCGTGGCCTGCGGTGGCGCACGCCCCGCACAACGTCGTCACGTTCCACTACCTGACCGCGCTGGACGGGCCCGCGGTGGGCCGGCGTCCGACGCCGAAGGACCGCCAAGACCTCCGCTTCGAACGGCGCGCCGCAGCGCGAGCCACAGCGGTGCTCGCCTACTCCGAGCGGGTCGCGGCTGCCGCCGCGCCTGAGCGCGCGGTGGTGGTCCCGATCGCGCAACCCCTCCCGACCGAGGCGCTGGCGCCGGTCGACGAGCCGGTCGCGGCGATGCTGGCGGACTGGCGCTGGGCGCCGAACCAGGTGGCGCTCGGCCGGCTGCTCGCGGAGTGGCCCGACGTGCGCGCTCGCGTCCCGGGGGCGCGGTTGTTGCTCGGGGGCAGGTACCTCGAGGCGGCGCGGGTCGGCACCATCGCCGGGGTCGAGCTGGTGGGGGAGGTGCCTGCGGTGGCCGACCTGCTGGCGCGGAGCGCGGTGCTGGCGTTCCCGTGCCCGCCGTCGAGCGGTCCGAAGGTGAAGGTGCTCGACGCGCTGTGCAACGGCGTGCCCGCGGTGACCACCCCTGCTGGCGTGGAAGGCCTCGATCTCGGGCCGATGCTCGAAGGGCGCGTCGCCGGTGCGTGGGTGACGGACACGGCGGGCTTCCGTGACGCCCTCGTCGCGGCATTGTCGGATCCGGGCCGGCGCGCAGAGCTCGGCGGATCGGGTCGCGCCGCGGTGGCGCGCGCCCACGCGCCGGTGCCCGCGGCGCGGGCGCGGGTGGCTGCGTTGCGTCGCCTGTTCCCGTCCGAGATCGCGGCGGACGGTTGATGGGGCAGCCGCGGGTCAGCGTGATCGTCCCGACCCACAACCGATCGACGGTGGTCGGTCGAGCGATCGCGAGCGCGCTGGCGCAGACGGTGTCCGACATCGAGGTGCTCGTGGTCGACGACTGCTCGAGCGACGGCACCGGTGAGGTGCTCGCCGCGATGGCCCGCAGCGACGAGCGCGTACGGGTCATCGCGCTCGGGCCCGAGGAGGGCGGAAGCGCGGCGCGGGCCCGCAACGCCGGGCTCGACGCGGTGCGCGCACCGGTCGTCGCGTTCCTCGACGATGACGACGAGTGGTACCCCGCGAAGCTGGCGCGCCAGCTCGAGGTGCTCGACGAGCACCCGGACGTGGTGCTCGTCGGATGCCAGATCGAGGTGGTGCGGGACGCAAGGGCCCCGGTCGCGGTGCGCGGCGCCGATGCCATCGATCGTCGCGAGCTGCTCTGGGTCGATCACCTCCACGGTGCTTCGTGCGTGATGCTGCGGGTGAGCGACCCGCGGCTTGCCGCGCTCCGGTTCGACGAGGACTTCCCGGCCATCGAGGACTGGGACCTCTACGTGCGCGCCGCCGAGCTCGGCGGCGTCGCACTCGTGGCCGCGGTGCTCGTCCGCTACCACGAGCATGCGGGGGATCGCTTGACCACCGGAGCGAACCACGTCGCCGGCCATCGCCTGTTCCTCGTCCGCCACGGACCGGAGATGACGCCCGCGTGCCGCGCCTACCACCACGCCCGGCTGCGGTTGATGGAAGCACATGGCGCCCGACAGAACCTGCAGCTCGTGCCCGGCGTGCTCCGCTCGACCCCGCCCGCCGCGCTGGCGGTGCTCATCCGCGAGATCGTCGCGGCCAACATCGGCAACCGGACCGGCGACCCGGGTCGCGGCTATCGCGCGCTGCACGCGGCGCTGTCGAGCAGACCCAGCCTCCTGGGCTGACGGTCAGCGGGCCGACCAGCGCAGCGCTTGCACCGCACCCGACAGGGTGCCCGCCGCCTGCAACAACGAGAACGCGGCTCCGGTCTGGTAGCCGGCCCGCAGGTCGCGCAGCGATCGCAGCACGCCATCGGACCACAGCCGCCGGCCGAGCATCGCGAGTCCGCCCTCACGGTGCTCGCGCATGGCCTTGGCCGCCAACGCCCCCGCCCCCAAGCCGTAGCCGTACGCCAGCCGGAACGCTTGGGCATCGTTGCGCCATTGCTCGTGGGTCACGAGCGCCCGCGGCGCGTACACGCCTTCCCAGCCCGCTTGGAGCAGACGCCACCACACGTCGACGTCTTCACCGGCGCGGAGCCGCGCGCCCGCACCAAGGCGCTCGTCGAACGCGCCTGCTGCTGTCCCGCCAGCGATCCCTTCGCAGGCAACCCGGCGCACC
>JBEEGB010000359.1:0-3798 GCA_041166585.1 Acidimicrobiaceae bacterium | reverse complement strand
GCCCAGTTCGCCAACGGACGACCGATCACCGCCGCTGACGCCAAGTACTCGCTCGAGCGGGTGGCCAAGCGGGGCGAAGGAGCGCTTGCCGCCGTTCGCCTCGAGTCGATCGTCGGGTTCGCTGACCTGGTCAGCGGCACCACCCCCGACCTGGCTGGGCTCAAGGCGCTCGACGCCCGCACGCTCGAGATCGACCTCACCGGGCCCCTGAGCGTGCTGCCCGAGCTGCTGTCGAGCCCGATCTACGGCATCGTGCCCCGAGAGGCCGTCGAGGCGGCGGCTCCCGCCTTCTCGTCCGCCCCGGTGGGAAGCGGCCCGTTCGCTTTTGCCGGCGTCGTAGGCGACCAGGTCCGCCTCGTACGAGCCGCCGGGGGCGGCGCCTACCTCGACGCGGTCGAGCTGCACCTCTTCGATGACCTGAGCCGTTCCTACGACGAGTTCGTCGCCGGCCACCTCGACTGGAGCCTGGTGCCGGCGGGCAGGGTGGACGATGCCGGTCAGCGCTTCGGGACCGGCGCCTTCCGTCCGTTCCAGGCCGAGCTGTTCTACGCCTTCAACCTCCTCGACCCGACGTTCGCCGACGTGCGCTTCCGCCAGGCCATCGTGAAGGCGATCGACCGCCACGCGCTGGCGAACGCGGTCTACCAGGGCGTCGCCGATCCGCTCGACGCGCTGGTGCCGGACGGGGTCGAGGGCCACACCGCCGATCCGTGCGGCGAGCCCTGCCGCTTCGACCAGGCCGCAGCCAGAGCCCTGCTGGCCGCGGTGTTCCCGGACGGGGCCGTCCCGACGGTGCACATCGACTACGA
Source organism: Acidimicrobiaceae bacterium (assembly GCA_041166585.1). Lineage (GTDB taxonomy): Bacteria > Actinomycetota > Acidimicrobiia > Acidimicrobiales > JACDCH01 > JBEEGB01. The sequence goes on along the minus strand of JBEEGB010000359.1, from coordinate 2,989 downwards.
CCAAGGTGCTGACCAGGACGCCGTCGCGGCGACGATCGAGTCGAGCCTGAAGGCGGTCGGCATCCCGGTCGAGCGCCGCCCCCGCGCGCCGGCCGACTACGACCAGTTCGCGGTCTCGGGACAGCAGCAGCTCTTCAGGCTGGGCTGGATCGGCCTGTACCCGTCCCCGGACGCCTACCTCGGCCCGCTCTTCGCCTCCACCTCCCGAGACAACGCCACCGGCCTCGTTGCGGGTGACGTGGACCAGCTGCTGGCCGCTGCTCGTGCCCAGCCCGACCCAGCGAGCCGGGTCCAGCTCTACCAGCAGGCGGAGCAGCGGGTGCTGGCCCAGTTCCCGATCGTGCCCATCGCGCAGTTCCTCACCAAGGCCGTCGTCGCCGACGGCGTACGAGATCTGACCCTCGGCGTCGACGGCACGTTCGCGGGTGATCGGGTGTGGCTCGACCGCTGAGCTGGAAGGGGCGTGCTGGCGGGTCCGCTAGATTGGCGCCCCGTTCATGCGGACGTGGTGGAATCAGGTAGACACGCCAGCTTGAGGTGCTGGTCCGGGCAACCGGGTGGAGGTTCAAATCCTCTCGTCCGCACCGTGAAGATCGTGGTGCTCTTCGAGAGCATGACCGGCAACACCCGCCGCGCCGCCGAGCTCATCGGTGGCGCGGCGCTCAGCCGCGGCAACGAGGTGTCGGTGCGGCCGATCACGGCCATCGACTACCACGAGCTGGCGGACGCGGACCTCGTGTTCCTGGGCACGTGGACCGACGGCCTCGTGCTCTTCGGGCAACGACCGGGGCGGGCGGGCCGGCTCAAGAAGCTGCCGGTCCTGGACCGCAAGCCGGTCGCGCTGTTCGTCACCTACGCCGTCAACGCCGGCAAGGTGCTCGACCGCTTCGCCACGCTCGCCGAGGGCCTCGGCGCCCGCGTCGTCGGGCAGCACCAGCTCAAGCGCAACGACCTCGAGGCCGGACTCGACGCGTTCGTCGACACCGCGCTGGCTGCGGCCGGTGGTCAGGTCTTGCAGCCGCGCTCCACCGCGTAGAGGTCGAACGTCGGCGCAGCCTCGACGGAGCGCAGCTCGATGCCGTCGAAGCACCCTGCGGCCGGCGCCGACAGCTCGCGCAGCAGGTCGAGCTCGTTGGTGCGGAAGCGCTTGTAGCGGTGCTGGGCGATCACGAAGTCGACCCGGCGCCGGGTGAGGAACGCGGCGTACTCGTGCTCGTCCTTGAAGCTGCTGCGGTGCATCGACTCGGGGAAGAACTCTGAGTCGATGCGACCGCCGCCCCGGACGACGGCGTAGAGCCCGAACTTGGCGTCGGCCGACGTGAGCACGCGGTAGGTGGCTCCCGGTACGAAGAGCGCCGACTTCGGGATCGCGGCCAATGCGGGATCAGGTCGCCGGGTGATGGCGCCCCAGCCGACGATCATGCCCGAGAACGGGATGGTCAAGAGCTGGCTGAGCACCAGCATCCCAGCGGCCCAGGCGGGCGCCGAGCGCCGGAGGTCGCGCTTCTGCAGCTGGATCATCGCGACCGGCACGAGCACGATGAGCGACCGGAGCGCAAGGGTCTCGATCTCGATCCACAGCGTGTAGAGCGGCGACGCGTCGATCGCGACCGGCGAGGCGAAGACGATCCACGCCGCCGGCAGCGCGGGCAGCGTCGACACGATCCAGTGGCGCAGCAGCGAGCGTCTGGCCGCTGGATCGGGCGCGTACCGCGAGTAGGCGAGGACGGTCAGCGCCGTGAGGGGGAGCAGGATCGGCGCGTGAGTGATCTGGGCGAGCGCGGCGAGGACGACCGCGAGCTTGCGCCGGTCGTGGCGCCAGGCGGCGATCGCGCCGAGGAGCAGCGCCCCGGCCCACATGAACGGCAGCTGGCCCATCAGCAGGGCGTAGAACAGCGCCGGGTTGAGCAGCACGGCCACGGCCCACCAGCCGCGCTTCACCTCGGGGAAGGCGAGGAACGTCGTGGCGATGAGGGCGACGAAGCCGACGCCGATGCACAACGTGACCGACCACTCGCCGAGCAGCGGCCAGAGCAGGACCGCCACCATCCAGGGCAGGAAGCCGTAGGGGAACGCGAGCGCGTCGCCGCTGGCGAGCACGGGCATGTGGAAGGGCAGGCCGTGGCCGTTCCAGAGCTGCTCGGAGATGTACCAGACGTGGACGTAGTTGCTGAGCGTGTCGCTCGAGATCACCTCACGGTGCCGGAGCAGCGCCACCGCAACCACGCCCCACGCGGTGAGCAAGGCCTTTCGCGCCCGCTCGCCCCATCGATCGATGCGCAGGTCGCTGGCTGACGGGTTGCTACCGTCCTCCACGGATGTCTCCCCGCGGGCGAATGCCGCTCTCACTGCCGCCCGCCCTGCGTTCGGTGGCGATCGGCCACGGCCTCGCCCTGCTCGGCCTCGCGATCCTGGCGGATGGCCCGGAACGGGCGTGGGTCGCGGTGGCCACAACCGTCGCGGCAGTCGCGCTGGCCGCCATCGCGGCGCGCGGCGTGATCAGGCAGGTGCCTCGCCCACGCTTGGCACCGCTCGGCCTGTTGTTGTTCGCCGTCGCCGCGGTGCTCGTCGCCGTCACCCCGCGAGGAGTGCTGACCGTCTTCGTCGCGCTCGTCGGCGGTGCTGGTGCCGGGCTCCTGCTGCCGCGGCTGTCGGGCGTGCTCCGCCCGCTCGTGGTGGCGGGAGCTGGAGCTGCCGCTGTTGAGGTCGCCGCTGCCGGCGCGATCGGTGGGCGCATCGCGGCCCTGCGCGCCGCTGTCGTGATCGCGATTGCGGTCGCAGCCATGGCGGTGGTGGATGGTCGAGCGGTCGGCGCCGACGGTGACGGCCGACCGCCCACGACGCGGGCAGGCACCGCGCTGGTCACGGCGATGGCCGTGCTGGCCGGCGGCCTCACGCTCTGGGTCGGCGGCAACGACCCGACCGTGAAGTGGTTCGGAGACGTCGTCACGCACGGCGACCGCGCCGGCACCAAGGTCGCCATCACGTT
>JBEEGB010000358.1:0-5558 GCA_041166585.1 Acidimicrobiaceae bacterium | reverse complement strand
TGTGACCGGATCGCCATCGTGCACGAAGGCCGGATCGTCGCGCTCGACAGACCCCGAACACTGCTCGCGGAGCTCGGCGACGAGATCGTCGAGCTGCGCATCGACGCACCCGGTGAACCGCTGCTCGCATTCCTTCGCGAGCGCGCGTTGGTCGGCGAAGGCGCCTTCGTCCTCGGCTCCACGCTGACGCTGCCGCGGCGCGGAACACCGTCACGCGACCTGTTCGCCGCGGTCGACGACTTCGGCGCCGCCGTGATCGCCGTCACCACACGGCCGCCGTCGCTCGACGACGTGTACCTCAACCTGACTGGCGGCCGGCTCCCGGCCGCCGCCTGACCACAAGGAACCCACATGACCACGATCACCGCCCCCCTCGACCTCCGATCCACCACGCGCGCCGCGGCGTCCCGCCCGGCGCGGTGGTCGGTGTTCACCACCTTGTCCCGCCGCCGGTTCGCGCTGAGCGCGCACACGCCGCGCGAGATCCTCGTGCCGCTCCTCACACCGATCCTGTTCGCCGACGTGATCGCCCCGGCGCTGGCGAAGTCCATCCCAGCCACCCGCGGCATCGACTACCAGAGCTTCGTCGCCGTGGGCACGATCGGCCTGCTCGTGCCGCTCAGCTGCATCCTCGGCGGGATCGGGATGATCGTCGACCGCGAGAGCGGTGCCCAACGTGACCTGCTCGCCGCCCCCGCTCCCCGCTCGTTGATGGTGTTCGGCAACCTGACGGTGGCGCTCGCCGTGAGCTTGTTCCAGGTGATCGCGCTGATAGGCGCGTCAGCTGCTCGGGGCTCGACGTTCAGCACCGATGTGTCCGGCTGGCTCTGGGCGGTCGCCGCTGTCGTCGGCCTCGCCACGTTCATGCACGGCCTTGCCGAGATCCTCGCCGCCCGCATCAAGAAGCAGGAGGAGTACGTCGGCGTCGCGCCTCCGGTCGCCCTGCTGCCTTGGTTCCTCGCCGGCAGCTTCTTTCCGATCAGCGCCATGCCCGCGGTGCTGACTGCCATCGCCAAGGTGCTGCCCGTCACGCACGTGCTCGCGCTGCTGCGCTACGGCGTGGTCGACGACAACGGCCACGGTCTGCACGACATCTGGGGCATGTCCAACACCACAGCCATGGCCACCCTCAGCCTCGCCGTCGTCGGCGTGTTCGCCGCCGCGGTCCTTGCGCTGTCCACGCGGGTGTTCACCCGCGAGGCCATCAGCTGACTACGCCTTGGCGACCGTGAGATCGTCGCCGAGCACGATCGAGCCGGCGAAGTGGGCAGCAGCCAACGCCCTCCACTCGTCCTCGGCACCGGGCATGAGCGGCGGCACGTAGTGGGTCAGCACCAGCGTCTTCACGCCGGCCCGGGTCGCGGTCTGCGCGGCCTGCTCCACGGTGGAGTGGTAGTCGAGGATGTCTTGGAGTCGTTGGCTCGGGATGGCTTGCACGAGGTCGGCACGGATCACGGTCTGCACGTAGAGGTCCGCGTCCCTGCACATCTCGTCGAGCTCAGGGCACGGAACGGTGTCGCCCGCGATCGCGGCGACGTTCCCGTCGTGTTCGATGCGGTACCCAACCGTCGGGGCCACGGGCCGATGGTCAGTCCGGTGCACGGACACCCGGACGTCCGCGACCTCGAACGCGTCGCCCGGCACGACCTCGACGACGTCGATCGCCGGCCTGTGGTCGAGATCGGCATGGTGCGCGAGCCGGTACTCCTGGTCGAGGGCCAGCATGGCCAGCACGCCGTCAACCACCTGGCGCGTGCCCGGAGGTCCGAAGACCCGAAGGGGCACGGGACCGGGGGTCATGACCCAATGCGTGGTCACGACGTCGTTGAGGTCAGTGATGTGATCGCTGTGGAGGTGCGTGAGCAGCACGGCCGAAAGACCCATGGGAAGCACCCCGGCCGCCGCCAGACGCATCACCACGGCGCGACCACAGTCAACCAAGATCGTTGCGCCGCCGGCTCTGACCAACGTCGCAGGTCCGGCACGATCGGGGTTGGGCAACGGGCTGCCGGTGCCCAGCAAGGTCACGTCCACGATGCGGGACTGTAGGCCTCTGCCGCGTCCGCACCGTCTTCAGTGGATGGCGTCGACCGTCTCGGTGACGCCGAGCTCCGCGAGCAACGTGGTGCGGAGCGTGCTGAAGGCGCGGTTGCTTCGGTGGCGAGGCCGGGGAACGTCGACAGTGGCGTTGAGGGAGATCTGTCCGTCGGTCAGGACGAGCACGCGATCCGCGAGGACGATGGCTTCATCCACATCATGGGTCACGAGCAGCACCGCGGGTTGGTGCACCCGGCAGAGCTCCTCGAGCAACGCGTGCATCTTCAGCCGGGTGAGCGCGTCGAGGGCACCGAACGGCTCGTCGAGCAGTACGAGCTGGGGCTCGCGCACGAGGGCTCGGGCAAGCGCGACCCGTTGGGCTTCACCGCCGGAGAGGGTGGCGGGCCAAGCGCGTGCGTGGGCGGCGAGCCCGACCTCAGCGAGCGCCGCGACGCCGCGTGCTCTCGCCTGCGCGGCGTCGAGCGAGGTGCTTCGGCGGAGGCCGATGGTGACGTTCGTGAGCGTGCGTTGCCAGGGCAGGAGCCGTGCGTCTTGGAACACGACTGCGCGGCGCTCGGGGACGAGCACATCACCTTCGAAGTCGGGATCGAGCCCGGCGAGGGCGCGGAGGATCGTGCTCTTGCCCGAACCGCTGCGTCCGAGGAGGGCGACGAACTCGCCGGCGCCGATGGAGAGGTCGACACCGGCGATCACCTCGCGGGCGCCGAAGGAGCGCCGGAGGGCTTTGGCGATGACGGCCGTCATGTTCCGGTGAAACCCCGGCGCCAGACGAGCAGCCGTCGCTCGAGGAGGCGGATGACGCCATCAACGGTCAAGCCCAGCACGCCGTAGATCGCGAGGCCGAGGATGATGATGTCGGTCCGTCCCCAGGTCTGCGCCGCGTTGATCAGGTAGCCCAGCCCGCTGGTCGCGTTGATCTGCTCGGCGATGATGATGATCAGCCAGCTGCCGACGAGCGCGAACCGCAGGCCGACCAGGAACCCGGGGAGCGCACCGGGCAGCAACACTCGGCCGATGGTGCCGAACCGCCCGAGCCCGAACGTGGTGCCGGTCTCGACCAGCTTGGTGTCGACGGCGCGGATGGCGGCAAAGGTGTTGAGGTAGACGGGGAACGCGCTGCCGAGCGCGATGAGGAAGACCTTTGGTGCCTCGCCGACGCCGAACCAGATCAGGGCCAAGGGCACCAGACCGAGGATGGGGACGGCGCGAACGATCTGGATCGTGGGATCCACGAGGTCCTCGCCGAGCTTGGAGAGCCCGGCGACGAGCGCGAAGGCCAAGCCGATCGAGGCGCCGAGAGCGAGACCGATCGCGACTCGTTGCAGCGACACCAAGAGGTTCGCCTGCAGCTCGCCCGTCTTGGCCAGCTCCCGCCCTGCGCTCAACACGTCGATCGGTGAGGCCAACGTGATCTTGTCGACCACGTCCTCCGCGCACAGCAGCTGCCACAAGGCGACCAGGAGCAACGGCCCGACGGTCCGGCGAACGAGACGCGGGAGGCGGATGTCCCCCCACCCGCGCGCCCTGGGACGGGGGTCGACGAGTCGCGGGGGTTCGACGTCGACGCGCTCGACCGAGCCAGCTGGCGCTGACGCCGGAGGGCTGAGGATGTCCGTGGCGGTCAACGTCGTCCCTCCGCTCAGCTGGTGGTTGGCTCGAAGATCGGGGTCGACTGGAACGGTTGGCCCTCGATCAGCTTGGACAGCTCCCCGTCGGGTCCGACAGGTACGTCGCCGATGAGCGTCACGCGGTGCAACACCCGCTCAACGTCGGAAGCGAGATCCTGTGGTCCGAGGTGTGCTGTCGCCCGGTTGTCCCAGAACGCAACGCTCCCGGGCTCCCAGTGGAAGCGAACGGTGTACTCGGGGCGAGAGAGCTGAGCGAAGAGGTACTCGAGGATCCAGCGGCTCTCCTGCGGCGAGAGATCGACGATGTTGTCGGTGAACACCGGGTTCACGAAGAGCGCCTTCTCACCAGTCCGCGGATGCACTCGCACCACGGGGTGGTGGGCGACAAGGCGGTTCTTCTCGATCTTCGACGACCAGCCGGCAAGCCTGGGGCGGTAGCCGGACGGGTTCGCGCCATAGATGTGCTCGGCGCGGAGGGTCTCGACGAAGCTCTGGATCTGCGGCGCCAGCCCCTCGTACGCGGCGACGAGGTTGGTGAACGTCGTGTCGCCGCCGTAGGGAGGAACGACATCGGCCCGCAGGATCGAGCCCGCTGGCGGGTTCACCGCGGGCGTCACGTCGGTGTGCCAGCCGTTGGCACTCGCCTGGCGACGCAGCCGCTCGTCCTCCGGGTTCGCGATGCCGTACTGCTGCGCGAAGCGGCGAGGGTCCACCGTGTAGATCTCGGGGTAGCCATCGGGAGGGGTGTCGTCGTGCGGATGCGCGTACGTCAGCTCACCGAACTGGCGCCCGAACGCGATCTGCGCCGCGTGGTCGAGCTGCTGACCGCGGAAGAACACGACCTTCCATCGATCGAGCGCGTGCTTGATCGCGTCGACGGCCTGGGCGTCGAGTGGGCGAGCGATGTCCACGCCGCCGATCTCCGCGCCGGTGTGGGCCGACAAGGGTGTGACGGTCACTCCATCGGTGGTGACGGGGGCGTCGAGTGTGTCAGTCATTGGTGCCGATCTCCTTGATGAGGGCGTTGTAGGTGGATGTTGCTTTCGGGTCGTAGAGAGGTCCTACGTCGAACGACGTCTTCACGGCGCCGGCCTGCACCAGGAGCTCGACGACCTGCTGCTCGGCCCGCTGGACGTCAGGCGTCAGCTCGACGAACGTGGCCGTCCCGCCGAACGCGATCAGCTGCCGGGCCACAGCAGGGTCCTGGTGGTTGACGCCGACGTAGTACGCCTCCACCCAGTCCGATTGATGCGTGCCGATCCAGTTCTCGCTGCGCACGACGCGACCGACGAGGTCGAACACGGCCGCCGACTGGCCCGCGTCGGCCAGAGCCGACTGGGTGGCCAGGAAGTACAAGTAGGCCGGCGGCTGCAGCGTGTCGCTTCCCGCCAACGTCACCGCGTCAGCGTGGGCGGCCTTGTACTTGATCACGTCGGCCGCTCCGATGACCGCGGCGTCGACCTGTCCCGACGCGAGCACGGTGCCCAGCTGGTTCAAGGGCACGTCGACCTGCTCGACGTCGGCTTGCTTCAGGCCGGCGGTAGCCAGCGCGCGGAGCGCGAGGGCGTGCTGTGCCGTGCCCGTGGTGAACGCGACCTTCTTGCCTTTGAGGTCCGCCACCGTCGTGATGCCCGGGCGAGCTTCGAGGACCGACACGGGCCCCGAGTACTGCCCGATCGCCACCGCCTTGACGGGGATGCCGCCCGACACCGTCGCCGACGCCGGCGTGTCACCCATGAACCCTACGTCGATGTTGTGTGCCGTGAAGGCGGCGTTGACCAACGGCCCGCTGCCAAACTGCGCGAACTCCACCTTGTACGGCGCGCCCTGCAGCTGCCCGGACGTCTGCAACAAGGTCTTGAGAAACTGGCC
>JBEEGB010000357.1:0-3400 GCA_041166585.1 Acidimicrobiaceae bacterium | reverse complement strand
CCGGCCGGCTGACCGCGGCGGCACGGTCCGAGTTCGACCGCGTCAGCACGCCGGCGGAGCCGGTCGCGACCGAACCGCCGCTGCGCCCCACCGCGTTCGCGACGGCCGTGCTCGCCGAGCGCAACGGACGGCACACCGATGGATGAGCGCGAGGGTCTGCTCGTCGCGAAGGGCGTGACGAAGACCTTCGGTGGGCTTGTCGCGTGCAACGACGTGAGCCTCACCGTCCCTCGAGGCGAGATCACCTCGCTCATCGGGCCGAATGGCGCGGGGAAGACGACCTGCTTCAACGCGATCACCGGCCTCGACCGTCCGGACAGCGGCCTCGTGTCGCTCGACGGCCAGGACATCACGTCGCTCGAGACGTTCGAGCGGGCCCGGTTGGGCATGGCCCGGACGTTCCAACGGCTCGAGGTGTTCGGCGGCATGACGGTCCGCGAGAACCTGCAGGTGGCGGCGGAGGTGAAGCTCGACAAGGGAGCGTGGCGCGACGCGTTCAAGCTCCGGCACCGCGAGAGCCCCGTCGTCCGCGACGCCGTCGACGAGGCGTTGGCGCTCGTCGGCATCCGTCACCTCCGGAACGAGCTCGCGGGCTCGCTCTCCACCGGCAGCCTCCGGCTGGTCGAGCTCGGCCGCGCGCTGTGCACGCAGCCTTCAGTGCTCCTGCTCGACGAGCCCGGGAGCGGACTCGACAGCCGTGAGACCGAGGAGTTCCAAGCCGTGCTCCAAGCGGTCGCGGACCGCGGGGTGGCCGTCCTCTTGATCGAGCACGACGTCGAGCTCGTGATGGCGGTCTCGACGTGGATCTACGTGCTCGACTTCGGCTCGCTCATCGCCGACGGGACCCCCGCGCAGATCGGCCGTGACGACACCGTGCGGGCCGCGTACCTCGGCACCTCCGACGAGGAGCTCGTCCAGTGACCGCACTCGCGCTCGAGCTCAGCGGCGTGCGCGCCAGCTACGGCAAGGTCGAGGTGCTCCGGGGCCTGTCGCTCGGCGTGCCGGAGGGTTGCGTCGTCGCGCTGCTCGGCGCCAACGGCGCGGGGAAGACCACGACGTTGCGAGCGATCTCCGGGACGATGCCCATCGCCCAGGGGAGCATCAAGCTCCACGGCCGGCGCATCGACGGCCGCTCGGCCAGTCGCATCGCACGCGGCGGCATCGCGCTCATCCCGGAAGGGCGTGGGATCTTCCCGACGCTCTCGGTCCGCGACAACATCGAGATCGCGATCCGCTGTTCGGTGGAGGGCGGCGCATCCCCGTCGTCCCGGCGCGAGGGCTTCGACCGCATCGTCGCCACCTTCCCCCGGTTGGGCGAGCGGCTCGCGCAGTCCGCCGGCACCCTGTCCGGAGGCGAGCAGCAGATGCTCGCGCTCGCCCGTGCGCTCGTCGCCCGGCCCAAGGTGCTGATGATGGACGAGATCTCGATGGGTCTCGCGCCCATCGTCGTGGAGCAGCTGTTCGAGACGGTGCGAACGCTCAAGGAGCAGGGCACCACGATCCTCCTCGTGGAGCAGTACCTCACCCACGCGCTGCGCCTCGCCGACATCTGCTACGTCCTCGCCAAGGGCGAGGTGATCTTCGTCGGCGAGCCCGCCGAGCTCCGCGACCCCGAGACCGTCAGCACGTACCTCGGCGTCTGAGTTTCGCTCGACCCCCGCCACCTCGCCCCACCTCGCCGAACTTCGGAGCGAACGTTGCGGAAAACGCCACGTTCGCATCCAACATTGCGCCGCGGTGGGCCGCCGCTAGTCGCCCCGTTCGCTGACCGGGGTGAGGTATTGGGGGACGCCGTCGTAGCACTGGTAGGGGTTCGTGCGGGAGACCCAGCCCTTGGCCGAGTCCTGCCACTGGGCGACGGTGAGGCACTCGCCGTTCGCTGTGGCTGCTTGCAGGTCCTTCGGCTTGTAGTCGATCGGGTTGCTGAGCCCGCCGTTCGTGTACTGGCTCATCGACGACAGCCAGCCTTCGAGCCCGGCGCGGGTGGGGGCCGGGCCCATCGTCCCGAGCGCATCCACGAGCGCCTTGCCTGCCATCCATCCCTCCAGCGCCCACTGGTGCAGCGGGGCGTCGGGTTCGTACGTCGCGTACGCGTCGCGGAACTCCTTGACTGCGGGGACGCTCAGGTCGTCATAGCTCACCGTGCTGCCCGCGATGTAGATCGAGTCGCGGCACACGTCGGAGAACTCGTTGCCGACCTCGTCGCCGTAGGAGACCACGGTCGACACCTTCGCCTTCACCGAGAAGCCGTATCGCTGCATGGTGTCGCACAGCTTGCGGTTCGCGCCGTCGTCGATCACGTCGAAGATGCTGTCGACGCCGTTGTTCTTCATGTCTTGAACCGCTTGGTCGAAGTTCGGGCTGGCGAAGTTGACGTCGTAGGCGATCGCCTCGTAGCCCTCCTTCTTCAGGCCGGTGAGCGTGAAGTCCCCCGCCTGCTTCGACTCGCCGATGAGGCCGTAGTAGAAGACGCCGGCCTTCTTGACGCCGAGGTTCTCCTTGAACCAGCGGTACGGCGCGGAGGTGTTGCGGATCTGGTCTGCGATGCACACGGTGTTGCCGTCGCGGGGGCACGCGGTGCCGTAGATCGTCCAGTAGTGGGGGTACCGGTAGGAGGCGTTGGTGATCGGGATCTCATCGAAGACGGGGACACCCTGCTGGTTGATGTACGGGGCGGCGCCACCCTCGGCACGGGTGTTGTTGGCGACGAACGCGAAGACGTGCTTGTTCTCCACCAGATCCTGGGCGCATTGCAGGGCGCGCGTCCGGTCTTCTCGGTCGTTGCAGGTCTCGAGCCGGAGCTTGCGACCGTGCACGCCGCCTTGGTCGTTGATCCACTGCACGTAGGCCTGCAGGCCGAGCACCGGGGGCCGGAAGGCGGCGCCGAGGATGCCATCCTGGGCGGTGATGTTGCCGATGACGATCTCGTCCGCGGTCACGCCGGTGTCGGACGCCTGGTTCGGGCCGTCGGCGCCGGCTGCCGCCGCGCCGCCTGTCCCGGCGGCGGGATCCACGGCGGCGGCGCCTCCCGCGCCTGTTGCTCCACCGGCGCCGGGCGTTGTCCCTCCGGCTGCCGCGCCGGCCGCGCCGGCGACGGTCGTCGTGGTCGCACCAGCGGTGCGCGCCGCCGCGCCCTGGGCGCCGGTGGCCGTGCCGGTGCCGGGTTGGCCCGCCGCCACGAACGCAGAGTCGGGGAGACGGGTGCCGCAGGCTGACGCCACGAGCATGAGCACGACCCCCACCGCAACGACGCCAACCTTGCGCATGCTCCCCCTTCAGCGCCTTGGACCCGACGCAGCCGAACCTGACGCAGCCGTCAGGGTAACCCTCTCCCGGTCAGGTCTCAGTTCGCCATCGAGGGCTCGGAACCCTGCGAGGACGGGGCGGTGATGGCACCCGA
>JBEEGB010000356.1:0-2674 GCA_041166585.1 Acidimicrobiaceae bacterium | reverse complement strand
GCTCGCTATCTCGACGACCTGGCGCCGCGCATCGCGCCGATGATCGACGACACCGTCCACCTCGTGCACCGGGCCCTCGACGACGGCCAGCACGTCCTGTTCGAGGGCGCCCAGGCCACCTTCCTCGACCTCGACCACGGCACCTATCCGTTCGTGACCTCGTCGAACCCCGTGGCCGGCGGGGCCTGCACGGGCGCCGGGGTCGGGCCCTGCTACATCGACAAGGTCGTCGGCGTCGCCAAGGCGTACATCACCCGCGTCGGCTCGGGGCCGTTCCCCACCGAGCTCACCGACGAGGTGGGCGACCTGCTCGTCGACCGCGGCCACGAGTTCGGCACCAACACCGGCCGGCGCCGCCGTCCCGGCTGGTTCGATGCGGTGATGCTCAGGCACGCGGTGCGGCTCAACTCGCTCTCGGAGCTCGCCGTCACGAAGCTCGACGTGCTCGACGCGTTCGACACGCTCAAGGTCTGCGTGGCCTACGACCTCGACGGTGAGCGCATCGTCGACTACCCCGACAACCAGACCGTGCTTCACAAGATCACACCGATCTACGAAGAGCTCCCGGGATGGGGCACCGACCTGTCGAGCTTCACGGAGGCCCATGAGGTGCCGGCCGCAGCGAAGGACTACGTGGCGTTCCTCGCCGAGGTGGTCGGCGTGCCGATCCACCTCGTTGGCGTCGGCCCCGGCCGCGACCAATTCTTCCAATTGTGAAGGTCGTCGTGGTCGGCGGTGACGGAAGGGCGCACGCGCTCGCGCACGTGCTCGGGCGATCGGCGACCGAGGTGGTGGTGTCCGGCGGCAACCCGGGCATCCCGAACGCCTCGCCCGTTCCCGCGGAGCAGCTCGAGGGCGACCTGTTCGTGATCAGCCCCGAGGTCCCGCTCGTCGAGGGCCTCGCCGATCGGCTGCGAGCGCAGGGCAAGCGGGTCTTCGGCCCCGGCGCGGACGGCGCGAGGCTCGAGGGCTCGAAGGCGTGGATGAAGGAGCTGGTCGCCAAGGCCGGAGTCGCGACGGCGCGGCACGGCGCGTTCGCGGAGGTCGAGCCTGCCCTCGCGTTCCTGCGCTCGCTGCCGGCTCCCTACGTCGTGAAGACCGACGGCCTCGCGGCCGGCAAGGGCGTGCTGGTCACCGAGTCGCTCATCGAGGCCGAGGACGACGTGAAGGCGAAGCTCGCCGGGGTGGCCTTCGGCGACGCCGGGCGCACCGTGGTGATCGAGGAGGGCATGAGCGGCCCGGAGCTGTCGGTGCTCGCGGTGTGCGACGGCCACCGCGCGGTCGCGCTCGCGCCGGCGCAGGACTTCAAGCGGGCGCTCGACGGCGATCACGGACCCAACACCGGCGGCATGGGCGCCTTCTCACCCGTCGCGCTGGCCGGTGCGGACCTGGTCGACGAGGTGATGGAGCGCTTCGTCGCGCCCACGCTGCACGCGCTGCGAGCCGAGGGCATCGACTACCGGGGGACGCTGTACGCCGGGCTCATGCTCACCCCCGACGGGCTCAAGCTCCTCGAGTACAACGTCCGTCTCGGCGACCCGGAGGCGCAGGTGGTGCTGCCCCGGCTCACCTCCGACCTGGTCGAGCTCCTGGCGGGCGCGGCCGACGGCGCGCTCGGCGACGAGGAGCCGTCGTTCGGCGCCGGTGCCGCGGTCTGCGTCGTGTGCGCCTCGCCTGGCTATCCGGAGGCGCCACGGGCGGGAGCGATCATCGACGGGCTCGACGCCGTCGCGGAGCTGGCGGACGTGCTGGTCTTCCACGCTGGCGTCGGCACCGACAGCGATGGCAGGTTGATCACCGCCGGCGGACGGGTCCTCGACGTCGTCGGTCTCGGCCCGACGCTCTCGCAGGCGAGGGCGAAGGCCTACGAAGCCGTGAAGGTCGTCGGCTTCCCGGGGATGCACTTCAGATCGGACATAGCGGCGCATGCCGCGAAGGAAGACGCAGCGGCGCATGCCGCGAAGGAGGAGGGCAAGCGATGAAGGTGGCCGTGTTGATGGGCTCGCCCAACGACCGCGAGAAGATGCAGCCCGCGGCCGACACGCTCGAGCGCTTCGGGCTGGTTGCCGACGTGCGGGTGCTGTCGGCCCACCGCACACCGGCGGCGGTCGCGGCGCTCGCCTCGTCCGCTCGCGAGGAGGGGTACGTGGCGTTCATCTGCGGTGCCGGGATGGCCGCCCACCTGGCAGGAGCGGTTGCCGCCAACACCACGTTGCCGGTGGTGGGCGTGCCGCTGTCGGGCGGAGCCCTGAACGGCGTCGACGCGCTCTACGCCACCGTGCAGATGCCCCGCGGCATCCCCGTGGCGACCGTCGCGGTCGATGGCTCGATGAACGCGGCGCTGCTCGTCGTCCAGATGCTTGCCATCACCGACGGCGATCTCGCCGCCAAGCTGGCGGCCCACCGTGCCGAGCTGGCTGCGGGCTGACCGACGTCTAGATCTGGCCGAGCGCCTGGGGGAGCGGCATGGGCATCGCGCCGGGCAGCACGTCCCTGGACGGCGGTGTCGGCATCTCCACCGAGGGCTCGCGCTCGCCGCGGGCGAGCCGCTTGAACGTGAGCTTGCGCTCGCGGTTCATCACCTTCATCTCACGACGGCCCATCAACGGCGCGTTGCCCGCGCTGCTGCGGATGCCGGCCGCGGCGACGGCGCACGGGATGCAGAACGGCGGCT
>JBEEGB010000355.1:0-2978 GCA_041166585.1 Acidimicrobiaceae bacterium | reverse complement strand
GGACAAGAAGATGGACGTGGTCCTGGGCCTGGCCTTGGACGTGAAGTCGGCCGGCGCGAAGGCGATCGGCGACTTCTTCTCCCAGACCCTGAGCGAAGACAGCAGCGACCTCTCCGACAACGGCACGTTGCCCGCGACGGTCGTGAGCACCGTGAACACCGCGGGCGCCGGCAAGAAGGAGACCGACGCCGCGCCGGCACCGAAGGGCTACGACGCGACGATCGTCGTCGGCGGCGCCGGTGGCACGGCGGGCAAGGTCGAGCTCAAGCTCGAGGTCGTCAAGGTGAAGGCCAACACCGACCGCGTCGCCTACCTGCTCGAGGCGTGCTCGAACCCGGCGGTCAGGTCCTTCGACTCGTCAGGGTGCAACGCGGTCCTCTCCGACAGCTCGAGCTCCTCGCGCTCCTCCAGCCGGTCCAGCAGCACCTCGTTCTCGGACTTCAGCAACTCGTTCAGCGACTTCTCCAACCTGAGTGACTTCTCGTCGCTGTTCTCCGACTTCTCCAACTTCACGGACTTCTTCTCGAGCTGATGGTGACCGACGAACCAGGCTGGTACCCGGACGCCGCTGGCCGCTACGAGCTGCGTTACTGGGACGGCGGCGCCTGGACCGACAACGTCTCGAACAAGGGCGTTGCCAGCACCGATCTCGTGGGTGGCAAGCCGCTGCCGTCACCATCGCAGGCCGCGGCGAACGCCGCGGCCAAGCCGGCGAGCACCGGCGGCCAGTCGAAGACACCGTTCTTCGTCATCTTCGGGGTTGCGGCCGTCGTCGTCATCGGGGCGCTCGCGGTCTACCTGCTGAAGGGTGACGACACGAAGAAGAACGGGCTCGGCACGTTCACCGAGACGGCAGCCGACGTCAACCACCCGAGCATCCACCAGGTGAACGTCGGCGCCAACAAGGGCATCTTCATCACGATGGACCCCAAGGACAACGACGCGCTGGTCGCGTACGTCGTCCTCACCAAGAAGGCCATCGTCAACAAGCTGATCAACCGGGTCAACGGTGCCGACAGCGTGTTCACCGAGAGCTTCGACAACGTGTTCACCGACTTGCGCGCCGAGGACATCGGAGCCACCGGCGACATCGGCTACTTCGGGGGAGCGGCGACCAACCCAGGCGACACGCTGCGCAGCGTCGTCCCGATCATCGAGGCCGGCGACTACGAGGTGATCCCGCTCGTCGTCGACGGCAACGGCAAGCGCATCGTGAAGCAGTACAAGATCACCCTGGAGGTCCGACCGCTCGACCTCGGCACGTCCTCGGAGTTCTCCGACCTCGAGAGCACGTTCTCTGACGCCAGCGTCGTCACCGACTTCACCGACGGAAGCGGCTGAACGAGTTGCCCTACGTACTCGGCATCGATCTCGGGACCACCTACACCGCGGCGGCGACCCATCGTGACGGGCGGGCGCAGATCGCGTCGATCGGCAGCCGCAGCGCGGCCATCCCGTCGGTGGTGTTCCTCCGCCAAGACGAGGAGGTCCTCACCGGCGAGGCGGCCGACCGGCGCGCCCTGAGCGAGCCCGGCCGTGTCGCGCGTGAGTTCAAGCGCCGCGTCGGCGACACGACGCCGATCATGGTGGGCAGCTCGCCGTACTCGGCCGAGCAGCTCAGCGCCGAGCTGCTCAAGGCCGTCGTCGGGATGGTGACCCGGCTCGAGGGCAGCCGGCCGGAGCACATCGCCCTCTGCCACCCGGCGAACTGGGGTCCGTACAAGAAGGAGCTGCTGCAGCAGGCGGTCGAGATCGCGGAGCTCGGTGGCCCCGGCAAGGTGACGTTCCTCACCGAGCCCGAGGCGGCGGCCATCTACTACGCGTCGACGGAGCAGGTCGCCGTCGGCGAGGTCGTCGCGGTCTACGACCTGGGCGGCGGCACGTTCGATGCCGCGGTGCTGCGCAAGACGCCGACCGGCTTCGACGTGCTCGGCGAGCCGCAGGGCATCGAGCGACTTGGTGGCATCGACTTCGACGCCGCGGTCATGGCCCACGTGCGCAACGCGGTGGGCGGTTCGCTCGACGAGCTCGACGAGGACGACCCGACCGTCATCGCGGCAGCCGCTCGCCTGCGAGACGAGTGCCTCGACGCGAAGGAGGCCCTGTCCTCCGACACCGAGACGTCGATCCCGGTCCTGCTGCCCAACGTGATGACCGAGGTCCGCCTCACCCGGTCGGAGTTCGAGGCGATGATCCGGCCCGCGCTGGCGAACACCATCGCCGCGCTGCGCCGCGCGCTCGCCTCTGCCGGGGTCGAGCCCTCCGAGGTGAGCCGCGTGCTCCTCGTCGGCGGCTCGTCGCGCATCCCGCTCGTGGCCGAGCTGGTCGGTGCCGAGCTCGGGCGGCCGGTGGCCACCGACGCGCATCCCAAGCACGCGATCGCCCTCGGTGCTGCCATCGCCGCAGCAGCCGCGGTCGCGGGTACGAGCACGGTGGCGTTGGCCGACGCGACATCGGTGGTCGCCACCCCCGAGGAGGCGACGGCGTCACGTCCTCCTGCGGAAGACGCCCCGGCGGCGGGCGTCGCCGCCTGGCACCACGACCCGACCGGTCGCCATCAGCACCGCTACTGGGACGGGGCGGCGTGGACGGCCGACGTGTCCGATGCCGGCGTCGCGGCCATCGACCCGATGGGGTCACCGGGAGCGGCGTTCGCCCCCAGCACCGCTACGGAGCAGGCACCAACCGCTTCCGGACCACCGGTGCCCCCTCAGGGTCCGTTTCCGGGCGCCGCCGCGTCGCCGCCGGCCGGGACGGGCTCGTCGCGTCGTGCCCCGATCTTGGTCGGGGTCGCCGTCGTGGCGGTGATCCTGATCGCCATCGCCGCGGTTGCCCTCGGAGGCGGCGGCGGTGGCGGCGCAGGGAGCGGCGTGGGCACAGCCAAGGGCGACGTCGCCGCCGGCAAGGTCTTCGTGCACCACGTCACCGTCCCGAAGGACTCGGTCCTGTTGATCAAGGCGATCCCCCAGGGCCGGTTC
>JBEEGB010000354.1:0-3451 GCA_041166585.1 Acidimicrobiaceae bacterium | reverse complement strand
GAACGACGGACACCCAGCCATGAGTGACGACCCGACCACCACCGACGCACAGGACGAGCTGGTCTCGGCCTACGTCGACGGAGAAGCGACGCCCGAGGAGGTCGCGAGGGTCGAGGCCAGCGCCGAGCTGCTCGCTCGGGCCGAGGTCATGCGATCGGTCGCGGCCGCGGTCGCGAGCCCCTCGCCGCCGTCGCCGTCCGATGCTCGTGACGCTGCCATCGCCGCGGCGCTCGCCGAAGCCGGCCCGGGTCGCAACGTCACCGAGCTCGCCGCAGTGCGGGCGCGGCGCCGGCTTCGCATCGCGTCCGTCGCCGCGGGCGTGCTCGTCGCGCTGGCCATCGGCGCGGGCCTGCTCGCGCAGGCCGGCCGGGACGACAAGGCCACCACGACCGCGGCGAAGACCGGCGTGTCGGCCGCGTCCTCGTCGGCGGCCGCGCCAGAGCGGAGCGGCGCCACTGGCGCCGCGGCGGCGGACGGGCCCGCCCCCGACACGTTCGCGACAGGCGCCACGATCGACCTCGGCGACTTCGCCGACACCGCGGCCCTGGTCAACGCCACCCGCGCACGCATCACCGCCCTGTCGACCCCGCAGGACTCAGCCGCCGGCGCAGGCACCGCCGCGGCCGGCGCCGCCCCAACCTCGGCGGGAGCCGCCTGTCCTCGACCGCCTGGCGCCGAGTTCGAAGCGCTGGCCCGGCTCGACGGCGAAACCGTCACCGTCCTGGTCGTGGGCCCTCCCGACCGGCAGGTGATCCAGCTGGTCGATGCCGGCTGCACCGTGATCTTCACGCAGCCGTTGTAGGCCGCGTACGGCGCCGCCACTCCCCTATCCGCGTCGCCGTGGACACGGCGCCGATGGCCATCGACACCCAGGCCAAGGTCGGGAACGGCCGCAGACCCTCCCCCGAGGAGATCCACGCGGCCCACCCGAGCCCTCCGGCCACCAGCGCGCCGCTCACCACGGCGAGGACCAGCCCCCGCGAGCGGGCCACGCTCACCACCAGCTCACCGACCACCAGGCCAAACAGCAGCCCGGCCCCGAACGGCATCAGCCCCTCGAACTGGTATTCGCCCAGGACGAGACCGCCGACCGCGCTCGCGAGGGCAGCAACCAGCACGGCCGCTCCAGCGCGAAGCCGCGATGGCCTTGGCTCGGAGACCGGCATCCCGGGGAGACTACGCTCGTGACCATGGCGGCCAGCGTCGAACCCCCCACTGGATCGGTGCGCACCGACGATTGGCCGGCCCAAGCGACCGACGCCATCGTCAAGGTGGTCGGCACCGCACACGACAAGGTCACCGGACCCGTCCAGACGCTGGCCCGGGCCATCGTGTTCGGGCTCTTCGCGGCCCTCCTCGGCGCGGGGGCGATGACGATGCTCGGCATCCTCATCGGACGCCTGGCCGACAACTTCCTGCCCGACGCGGTCTTCGGTGAAGAGCACATGTGGGCGGCCCACCTGGTCATCGGCCTGGGCTTCAGCCTGATCGGCCTCGTGCTCTGGGCCAAGCGCAAGCCGCGGACCGTCTAGACCTCGGGAACACCCGAGGTCCTCTTCGGGTTCCTCGGCCAGCACGACCTCTCCCTCCAGGAGCCACCATGTCTCAGGACGGCGTCCACGACGTCATCATCATCGGGTCTGGACCCGCTGGCCTCACCGCCGCGATCTACAGCGCCCGCGCCAACCTCGCCCCGCTCGTCCTCGAGGGCGAGCCGTCGTCCACCAGCGACCAGCCCGGTGGGCAGCTCATGCTCACCACCGACGTGGAGAACTTCCCGGGCTTCCCCGGTGGGATCATGGGTCCCCTGCTCATGGCCGGCTTCCGCGAGCAGGCCGAGCGCTTCGGTGCCGACATCCAGACCGTCCGCGCCAGCAAGGTCGACCTGTCGACCCGCCCCTACGGCGTGTGGGTCGGTGACCCCGACGCCCCCGAGCCGACCCACCGGGCCAAGACGATCATCGTCTCGACCGGCGCCAGGGCGCTGATGCTCGGCCTGCCCAACGAGCAGCGCCTCATCGGGTACGGCGTGTCGACGTGCGCGACCTGCGACGGCTTCTTCTTCCGTGATCGCGAGATCGGGGTGGTCGGGGGCGGCGACTCGGCCGTCGAGGAGGCCATCTTCCTCACGAAGTTCGCCAACACGGTCACGATCATCCACCGGCGCGACGAGCTGCGGGCCTCCAAGATCATGCAGGACCGGGCGAAGGCCAACCCCAAGATCCGTTTCCTGTGGAACAGCACGGTGGTCGACATCCTCGGCGAGCAGAAGGTCGAAGGCGTCGTCGTGCGCAACCTCGTCACCGGCGAGGAGTCCACCCTTGCGCTGTCCGGGCTGTTCGTGGCGATCGGCCATGAGCCCAACACGGCGTTGTTCAAGGGCCAGCTGGACATGGAGGACAACGGCTACCTCGTGACGGGCCTCGGCAACGGGGAGACGTCCACCAACGTCGACGGCGTCTTCGCCTGCGGTGACGTGCAGGACCACGTGTACCGTCAGGCCATCACCGCCGCAGGTTCTGGCTGCATGGCGGCCATCGACGCCGAGCGCTGGCTGGAATCCCAACATTGATGCTCGGGATCACTCGCCTGGGGAACCGGCCGGTGCCCTGATCTGAGACCCGCTGGAATGCCGGCGACCAGCGTTGCGTTCGAACACCCGACCACGACCCGAAAGAGGCAACACAGCATGGCTGAGGGCATCAGCACCCTGACCGACTCCACCTTCGACGAAGAGATCGGCGGCAGCGCCGAGGTCGTCATCGTCGACTTCTGGGCCGAGTGGTGCGGTCCGTGCAAGATGATCGCCCCGATCCTCGAGGAGATCGCCACCGAGCAGGCCGGGAAGATGCGGGTCGCCAAGCTCAACGTCGACGACAACCCCGACGCCGCTCGACGCTTCGAAGTGATGAGCATCCCGACATTGATCGTCTTCAAAGATGGCCAGCCGGTGCGACGCTTGATCGGCGCCAAGGGCAAGGGCCAGCTGCTCGAGGAGCTCAGCGAGTACATCGCCTGACCCTCGCCTTCCAAGTAACTTCACGGGCCCGGAGCGATGCGCTCCGGGCCTTTGTCATGGCCCTTGTGCACCCCGATCACCTCCTCCTCCGACCCGGTGACGCCGGCGATGCCGTGCGCGACGTGCAACGCCGGCTCCAGGGCACGGGCGTCGACGTCGCCGGCGACCCGTCAGGGACGTACGGCCCTGCGACCGAGCTCGCGGTGCGCGCTTTCCAAGAACGGCGGGGCCTGCGCGTCGATGGGATCTGCGGCCCACAGACCTGGTCGTCCCTCGTCGAGGCCGGCTACGCGCTCGGCGACCGGCTGCTCTACCTGCATGCGCCGATGCTGCGGGGCGACGATGTGTACGACCTCCAGCGGGCGCTCGGCTCCCTCGGCTTCGACGCCGGCCGGGTGGACGGCATCTTCGGGCCCCGCACCCTGGAAGCGC
>JBEEGB010000353.1:0-4648 GCA_041166585.1 Acidimicrobiaceae bacterium | reverse complement strand
GGCGTGTGGCGGCTGCTCCTGCTCGACGCGACCCCGAGGTACTGGACCGCGTTCTTCCCGTCGATGGTCCTCACGGGACTCGGTGTCGCGCTGTGCATCCCGCAGCTCTCGAGCGCGATCGCTCAGTCGCTGCCACCGAACCGAGCGGGTGTCGGCGGCGCGGTGTTCCAGGCGGTCCGGCAGTTCGGCGGCACGCTCGGCGTGGCGTTCACCATCGCCCTCATCGCCCGACCCCAGAGCGCAGCGGACGCGCTGGCGAAGTTCGACCGCGTGTGGATCCTGCTGATCGTCGGTGGACTGCTCACGAGCGCCGCCGCCCTGCGCCTCTCGACTCGCCAAGCGCCGGTGCCCGCGCTCGACCCGCTCACCGCCGTGGAGATCGACCTCGCGGTCTGATCTGGCCAGGAAGCGCATCTCGAGCAATCCCAACGCGGTCGTCGCCCGTACGTCCTGTCGAACGAAACGGGAGGTCTGCCGTGCAGGGTCTGCGCATGATGTCGAAGGTCGCCGTGGTCGCCGCTCTGGTCGCCCTGGTGGGCTGCTCGAGCTCCAAGTCCCCCACGTCGGCGTCGACCTCGGGGACAGGGGCTTCGTCCACCACGACCGCCCCTCCCGCAACCACCGCCGCGCCCACGACCACGGCCGCCGCCGCTCCCGCCGCGCTCGGCGTGGCGATGAACGCCAAGGTCGGGCAGCAGATCATCGTCGACGGCAAGGGGATGACCGTCTACCTCTTCGAGCCTGATGGTGCGAGCACGACGAGCCAGGTGCCGGCGGGGATCAAGGCGAACTGGCCGCCGGTGACGGTGACCGGCACGCCCTCCGTCGGTGCCGGGCTCGACAAGACGAAGGCGGCGGTGCAGGCCCAACCCGACGGGACGAGCCAGCTCCTGTACAACGGCCACCTGCTCTACACGTTCGCCGGCGATTCCTCAGCAGGCGACGCCGCGGGTCAGGGTCTCGGCGGCATCTGGTTCGTCCTCTCGCCAGCCGGCGCCAAGATCGCCTAGCTCCGCCTTCCGGAGCTCAGCCGGTGGGCAGGATGTTGGCGTTGAGGTGGAAGACGTTGTCGGGGTCGTACTGCGCCTTGATGCGGGCCAGCCGCGCGTACTTCGCCGGTCCGTACGCGGCCCGAACGCGGTCCTCGTCGTACTCGGTCATGAAGTTCACGTAGCTCCCGACGCCGGGAGCGTGTTGCACCAGATCGGCCCAGTACGCCCTGACCCACTCGCGGTCGGCGTCGTAGAGCTCCCGCGTCGGCGCAGCGGCTGAGATGTTGATCATGTACTTGAGGTCGCGGTTGCCGCCGAATGCCGTCGCCGCGTCGTCGACCCTGGCATAGGCGCCCCCGAGGACGAAGATGGGCAGGAACGACAGCGGTGATGCCTTCTTCGGCTGGTGCTCGACGATCACGTCGATCGCGCCGTCGCTCAGCTCGTCGAGGTAGACCGCCTTCTCGTACGCCATCATCCCCCACGGCGCGGACGGGTCGAACATCTGCTGCAAAGCGGTGTACGGGATCGGCGTCACCAGCTCGAAGAGTGGCTTCACCGAGTCACGGATCGGCGCGACGACCTTGGCGTGGCTCTCGGCGTCTCCCAGCCCGACGACCGCGAGCGCGAACACGGGAGCGAGCTGGTGCTCGGCGGGCACGAACGGCTCTGGCGGTGCGTTCAGTCCCGCCATGAAGACCGCGTACTCGTCCGGGAGCTCGCGCACGTAGTCGCGCGCGAAGCGGAGCATCTCGCCGCCCTGGTCAGGAGCGAAGAAGAACAGGCCGGCGTGGAGCAGCGGTCCCACCTCGTGCAGCCCGAACTCGAACGAGGTGACGACGCCGAAGTTGCCGCCTCCGCCGCGCAGTGCCCAGAACAGATCTTCGTTCTCGGTGCTGGACGCGTGGCGCACGCTGCCGTCAGCGGTCACGACCTCCGCGCCCACCAGGTTGTCCGACGACAGACCAGCCTTTCGGCTCAACCAGCCAAACCCTCCGCCGAGCGTGAGCCCGGCAACACCGGTGTGGCTGATGAAGCCGCCGGGGACCGCCAGCCCGTGCTCCTGTGTCGCCGCGTCGAGCTCTGCCCACGTCGTGCCGCCACCGCACGTCGCCCGTCGCGCCTCGGCGTCGACGGTCACCGCCTTCATCGGGCTGAGGTCGATCATCAACCCGCTCTCGCACAGCGCGTAGCCCGCGTAGTTGTGACCGCCGCCCCGAACCGAGACCTCGAGCTGTTCGCGCTGCGCGAAGGCCAACGCAGCCGCGACGTCCTTGCTGGTCGCGCAGCTGGCGACGACGGCGGGTCGACGTTCGATGACGCCGTTCCAGATCGATGTCGCCACGTCGTAGCCGGGCTCGCCCGGGACGGAGACCGCTCCCGCGATGACGGCTCGCAGCTCGTCGATCGCACTGCTCGTGACCTGAGCCAAGCGACCCCTCCTTCGTGCTCCCGCCCGCAACGGGACCTGCGGTGCTGGACGCTACGCCTGATCGTTCGCCCCTGCTCGGCTCAGTGGATCACCTCGAAGCGGACGTCGTGGTCCGAGGCTTCGGGGTGGATGAGCTGCAGGAGACGGCGACCTTCGCCTTCGAGCTCTCTGGCCGCGCCCGTTGTCAAACGCCCGACGTGACGGACCGCCACCGTGGCGTGGTCGTCGTCGATCCTCCACGTGCCGCACAACGCGCCGTCGTGGAGCACCGAACCGTGGACCGGCACCTCCGCGCTGAACAGCAGCGCACGATGCTCGTCGGACACGAACCGCGTCCGGTCGGCGTGGGAGAGGACGACGTTGTCGTACTCGGGGAGGAAGCGGGCAGGAGCGGGCACGTCCGGGTCGGGCCGGGGCGCGTCGGGCAGGTCGAAGAGCTCGCGGCCCCGCTCGTCGCGAAAGGCGCGCAGGCGACCGCTGACCCGCTCGACGACCTCGCGCAACCCGGTGAGGCGCGACCAGGCGGCCACGTCGGCGACGGTCGCTGGTCCGAACGCCGCGAAGTAGCGCAGGACGACGTCGTCGATGGACGGCTCGGTGGCGAGAGGCCGGCCGAGCCAGGACTCAGCGGTGGTGGACGTGACTTGTCCGCCACGTCCCCAGATCCCCCGGGGAGGGACCTGCACGAGCGCAAGCAGGTTGCGGCAGGCGAACGCGAGCGCGGCTGCGTCGTGCTCGGGGAAGCGCGCTGCCATCGCGGCTCGAAGCTGCGGGCCGGTGCGCGGCTTCTCCTCCAGCAGCGGCCGGGCGAACGCGAGGATCGGTGCGAAGTCCACGTCCTTCAACTTCGAGGCGTGGTCGCTGTGGCGGGCGAGCTCGCGATCGAGCACGGGCTGAGCGAGCGGCCGCAGCACCAGGCAGTCGTCTGCCGTGACGAGGTGCAACGTCCCTCGCACCGTCACGATGCGCACGACCTCGCGATCGATGAGCAGCTGCGCGAGCTGGTCCGGCTGGAAGCCCTCGAGCCGCGACCAGAGCCCGACGTACGGGTTCAGCGGAAGCTGTGCCTGCATGCCCACGAGGTGCTCGACCGTCGCGAGGACCGAGCGGTCCGAACGACGCAGCAACAGCTGGCGCTCGAGGGTCGCTCGGTTGAGAGCCCGAAGGCTCAAGACGTCGGCCGTCACCGCCTCTGGAGCCGGGTGGCGCGGTTCACGGCGCGAACGCGGCGCGGGCCGCGGTGCGCCCGGTGCTGGCGCGGTCCCAGAAGCCGTACGTCCCCTCGTCGAGCAGCTCGCGCGCCGCGTCGACGACGGCTCCCAACGCTGCATACGCGAACGCACCACCGACGGAGATCCGCCGGACCCCGATGGCCTCGAGCTCGGCCACGGTCGGGCCGCCTGGCAGCGCGAGCACGTTGACGGGGAGGTCGACGGAGGTGACGACCCGGCGGATGTCGTCGGCGGTGGAGAGACCGGGTGCGTAGAGGACGTCGGCGCCGGCGGCTTGGAAGGCCTGCAACCGGGTGATCGTCTCGGCCAGATCGTGGCGACGGCGGATGTGGTTCTCGGCGCGGGCGGTGAGCACCAGCCGGACGTCTCCCTTGTGCGCGGCCTCGGCGGCAGCCTCGATCCGTTCGGTCGCCAGCCCCAGCTCGTAGATCGGGTCGTCGGCCCGGCCCGTGTAGTCCTCGATCGAGCAGCCGGCGAGGCCCGCGGCCAACGCGAGGCCGATGGTCTCGGCGACCGCCTCCGGCTCGTCGACGTAGCCGTTCTCGAGGTCGGCCGACACCGGCACGTCTGTCGCATCGACGATCGTCGCCGCGTGCGCGACGGCCTGGTCTCGAGACGTCGAGCCGTCCAGCTGACCGAGCGTCGCGGCGAACCCGCTGCTCGTCGTGGCCAGAGCCGAGAACCCGAGGGAGGCGAGCAGCTTCGCGGTGCCAGCGTCCCACGGGTTCGGGAGCAGGAGCGCCTTCGGGCCTTGGTGGAGGGCGAGGAGCTGGCGGGCCTTGTCTGCCTGCGTGGTCACGCGCGGAGCATGCCAGGGTTTTGCCCTTCACAGCCCGCGCTCATCACCCTCTGAGGAACAGCCAAGGGGCCTCTCGCACTCTCAGGTCCAGCCCGCCGAGACGACAGAGGAGACCGACATGGACAGCGACGTGCACGACCACGATCGAGGGCTGGCCTTCGACGTGTCCACCCTCGTGGAGCGCCGCCGCGCC
>JBEEGB010000352.1:0-5768 GCA_041166585.1 Acidimicrobiaceae bacterium | reverse complement strand
CGCGAAGGGGAGCGGCCGACCGGCCAAGCCGCAGCGTCCTGCGCCGGAGCCAGAGCTCGAGACCCCGAAGGGGTGGGGGAGCGTCGCCCGTCGCGCCGCGGGCAAGCTCCGACACGACCAGCCGATGGGTGCGTCCGCCGCCTGGCGCGACGCCGTCGATGCGGATCGCCCCCGGAGCACCGACGGTGACTGGGTCCGCGTCGACGATGTCCGAGCAGAGGCGAAGGGCGCAGTGGCCAGGGGCAAGCGCCCGCAGCAGGTGCTCCGCGACGACGAGACCCCTTCGCGGTGGCGCAAGCGCCCGGCGCCTGCGGTCGCGGCCGAGCTCGAGCGCTCGGTCGGCACCACCCAAGCCCCGAAGCTCGGCCAGCGCCTGGCCGAGGCGACGAAGGCGTTCGAGCGTGAGCGCTTCGTCGAGGCCCGCAAGCTGCTCAAGCCGCTCGCTGACCGAGCGCCGGGCTCGGCCGCGGTGCGCGAGCTCCACGGCCTGACGCTCTACCGGCTCGGGCACTGGCGGCTCGCGGTCAAGGAGCTCGAAGCCTTCCGGACCCTGTCCGGTTCGACCGAGCAGCACCCCGTCCTCGCCGACTGCTACCGCGCGCTGCACCAGTACGGCCACGTCGACGAGCTGTGGGCCGAGCTGCGTGCCGCTTCGCCGGGGGCCGAGCTGGTGGCGGAAGGACGCATCGTGGCGGCCGGCGCCCTGGCGGATCGGGGCCGTGTGCGAGAGGCCATCGACCTGCTCGAGAGCGCGGCGCGCTG
This sequence comes from Acidimicrobiaceae bacterium, assembly GCA_041166585.1. GTDB lineage: Bacteria > Actinomycetota > Acidimicrobiia > Acidimicrobiales > JACDCH01 > JBEEGB01. The sequence goes on along the minus strand of JBEEGB010000352.1, from coordinate 5,006 downwards.
GCCGAAGCGCCTCCAGGACCACCACCTCCGCCTCATGTACGCGTTGGCGGACCTCCACGAGCGAGCCGGCGACGTGCCGAAGGCCAGGCTCCTCTTCCGTCGCCTGGCCGACAGCGCGCCGGGCTTCGCCGACGTCGACCAACGACTTCGAGCGCTGTAGGACCCGCACACTGTCCCAACCCCTGCGTACGGTCTGGGTGCTTCCCCCAACCGAGACCGTTCCACCATCCAGGGAGCTGAGATGAACATCGTCGTGCTGCAAGGGAAGCTGTCACGCGCACCGGAGTACCGCGAGCTCGAGTCGGGGAGGGTGGTGTCCTACGACGTCACCACACGGCTCGACGACGGCAAGGCCGCCAACGCGCCGGTGGCCTGGTTCGCCGCACCCACCGTCGCCCTCGACCTCGACGCCGGGGACGAGGTGGTGGTGGTCGGGCACGTCCACCGCCGGTTCTTCCGCACCACGGCCGGCACGCAGAGCCGGACCGAGGTGATCGCTGACGCAGTGATCCCCGCCCGGGCCAAGAAGCGCGCCGCGAACGCGGTCGCGAAGGCCCTGGAGAGCGCGGCCGGCACCTGACCCTTCCCGGGAGCGTCAAACTAGGATGCTCGGATGGACATCAGGAGCCTCCTGGGCGACGCCGCCGAAGACCTGCTCGCACACCAGTCGAAGGGCATCCCGAAGGACGACCTCATCCTTCCCGGCCCCGACTTCATCGACCGGGTGTTCGCCGGCACCGACCGCTCGCCGCAGGTGCTGCGCTCGCTGCAGTCGCTGTTCGACCACGGTCGGCTCGGCGGCACGGGCTACGTGTCGATCCTGCCGGTCGACCAGGGCATCGAGCACTCCGCGGCCGCGAGCTTCGCGCCGAACCCGAAGTACTTCGACCCGAAGAACATCGTCGAGCTCGCCATCGAGGGCGGGTGCAACGCGGTGGCGTCGACGTTCGGGGTGCTGGCGTCGGTATCGAGGCGATACGCCCACCGCATCCCGTTCATCGTGAAGGTCAACCACAACGAGCTGCTCACCTACCCGAACAGGGCCGACCAGGTGATGTTCGGCTCGGTCGAGCAGGCGTACGACATCGGGGCCGCCGGCATCGGGGCCACCATCTACTTCGGCTCGGAGGAGTCGACGCGGCAGCTACAAGAGGTGAGCCAAGCGTTCGCCGAGGCCCACCAGCTCGGCATGTTCACGGTGCTCTGGTGCTACCTGCGCAACCCCGAGTTCAAGCAGGGCAACACCGACTACCACCTCGCCGCCGACCTCACCGGTCAGGCCAACCACCTCGGCGTCACGATCGAGGCTGACATCATCAAGCAGAAGCTCCCGGCCACCAACGGCGGCTACAACGCGTTCAAGGGCTACGGCAAGACGTCCAAGCTCGTGTACGAGGAGCTGACCACCGATCACCCGATCGACCTCACCCGCTGGCAGGTCGTCAACTGCTACATGGGCCGCGTCGGCCTCATCAACAGCGGGGGCGAGTCGAAGGGCCAGACCGACCTCGCTGAGGCCGTCACCACCGCCGTGATCAACAAGCGGGCCGGTGGTACAGGGCTCATCTCGGGCCGCAAGGCCTTCCAGCGCCCGACCAGCGAGGGCGTCGAGCTGCTCAACGCCGTCCAGGACGTCTACCTGGACACCTCCATCACCGTCGCCTGAGCCTTCCCCCCTGGTGGTTACAGTGACCGTGGGCGTGACACCGTCGTCGCGCCCAAGGGGGACGACGTGTCCGACACAGCTGAGCGCACCCGAGAGGTCCACGACCTCGACAGTGTGATCATCCGCTTCGCTGGAGACTCCGGCGATGGCATGCAGCTCACAGGTGACCGCTTCACCTCCGTCAGCGCCCTCGTGGGCAACGACCTCGCGACGCTGCCCGAGTTCCCGGCCGAGATCCGGGCGCCAGCAGGGACGCTCGCCGGCGTCTCGGCCTTCCAGATCCACATCTCCGACCACGAGATCACCACGCCGGGCGACGCCCCCGACGTGCTGGTGGCGATGAACCCAGCCGCGCTGCGGAGCGAGCTGCACTGGTTGGAGACGGGCGGCACGCTGATCGTCAACGTCGACACCTTCGACGAGCGCAACCTGGCGAAGGCCGGGTACAAGGCCAACCCGTTGCTCGACGGCAGCCTCGAGGGCTACACGATCTACGAGGTCCCGATGACCTCGCTCACCAAGGGCGCGGTGACGCCCCTCGGCGTGAAGCCCCGCGACGCGGACCGCTCGAAGAACTTCTTCGCGCTGGGGCTCGTGTCCTGGATGTACACCCGGCCGGTCGAGCCGACGCTCGCCTGGATCACCGCGCGCTTCTCGAAGACGCCCATGGTGGCCGACGCGAACTCGGCGGCGTTCAAGGCCGGGTACGCGTTCGGCGAGACCGCCGAGCTCTTCGACTCGTCCTACAAGGTGAAGCCGGCCACCCAGGCACCGGGCACCTACACCAACATCACGGGCAACACCGCGCTCGCCTGGGGCCTCGTGGCCGCGGGCCAGCTGGCCAAGCTGCCGATCTTCCTCGGCAGCTACCCGATCACGCCCGCCTCCGACATCCTCCACGAGCTGTCCAAGCACAAGAACTTCGGCATCCGCACCCTGCAGGCCGAAGACGAGATCGCCGGCGTGAGCGCGGCGATCGGTGCCGCGTTCGGTGGGCACCTCGGTGTGACCACGACGAGCGGACCAGGGATGGCGTTGAAGGCGGAGGCGATGGGCCTGGCCGTGAGCCTCGAGCTGCCGCTGCTGATCATCGACATCCAACGCGGCGGTCCCTCCACGGGCCTGCCCACGAAGACCGAGGCCGCTGACCTCCTGCTCGCGATGTACGGCCGCCACGGCGAGTCGCCGGTCCCCATCGTCGCGTCCTACAGCCCGTCGCACTGCTTCTTCGCCGCGATCGAAGCGGCGCGGATCGCGCTCAAGTACCGCACGCCGGTGATCCTGCTCTCCGACGGCTACCTGGCCAACGGCTCCGAGCCGTGGCGGCTTCCGGACGTCGCGACGCTCCCGGACATCTCCGTCGAGTTCGCCACCGAACCGAACCACACCGACGACGACGGCAACCCGGTGTTCTGGCCCTACCTGCGCGACGAGGTGACGCTCGCCCGTCCCTGGGCGGTGCCGGGGACGCCAGGGCTGATGCACCGCATCGGCGGCATCGAGAAGGAAGACGGCTCGGGCAACATCTCCTACGACCCCGCCAACCACGAGCACATGGTCCGCCTGCGGGCCGACAAGGTGGCGCGCGTCGCGAACGACATCCCGCCCGTCGCCGTCACGGGCGATGTCGACGATGCCGAGCTGCTCGTGCTCGGTTGGGGGTCGACGTGGGGCGCCATCGACGGCGGCATGAACCGGGTGCGAGCCACCGGACGGCGCATCGCCCACGCGCACCTCGTGCACCTCAACCCGTTCCCGAACGACCTCGGTGATGTGCTCCGCCGCTATCCGAAGGTGCTGGTGCCCGAGCTCAACCTCGGGCAGCTGTCGAAGCTCGTGCGGGCGGAGTACCTCGTCGACGCCCGGTCGACGAACAAGGTCCAAGGTCTGCCCTTCACCGCCAGCGAGCTCGAGACCGCCATCCACCAGGAGCTGGCCCGATGACCGACGTGATCGTTCCCGTGACGAGCCGCAAGGACTGGTCCAGCGACCAGGAGGTGCGCTGGTGCCCCGGCTGCGGCGACTACTCGATCCTCGCGGCGGTGCAGCTCCTCATGCCCGAGCTCGGCGTGCGCCGGGAGGACACGGTGTTCGTGTCGGGCATCGGGTGCGCGGCGCGGTTCCCGTACTACATGAACACCTACGGGATGCACAGCATCCACGGCCGTGCCCCGGCCGTCGCCACCGGGTTGGCGATGGCTCGTCCCGACCTCGACGTCTGGGTGGTGTCCGGTGACGGCGACGCGCTGTCGATCGGAGGCAACCACCTCATCCACGCGCTGCGCCGCAACGTGAACCTCAAGATCCTGCTGTTCAACAACCAGATCTACGGGTTGACGAAGGGGCAGTACTCACCGACGTCGGAGGTGGGCAAGGTCACCAAGTCGACGCCGTTCGGCTCGCTCGACCACCCGTTCAACCCGTTGTCGGTCGCGCTCGGCGCCGAGGCGACCTTCGTGGCCCGCACGCACGACATGGACCGGGCCCACATGCTCGAGGTGTTCCGCCGGGCGCACGCCCACAAGGGCTCTGCCTTCGTGGAGATCTACCAGAACTGCAACGTCTTCAACGACGGGGCGTTCGATCAGGTCACGGGCAAAGAGGTCAGGTCCGACATGACCATCCCGCTCAAGCACAACCAACCGATCGTGTTCGGGGCGGACGGAGAGAAGTGCGTCTTCCTCGACACGCAGGGCAACCCGCGGCTCACGACGGTCGCCGAGGTCGGCGAGGAGAACGTGCTCGTCCATGACGAGTCCCGGGAGGACCCGAGCCTCGCCTTCATGCTGTCCCGCCTCGCCCGCGGCCCGTACGAGCCCTCGCCCATCGGCATCTTCCGAGCCGTGGGTCGCCCCGAGTACGCCGAGGCGACCTCGCAGCAGCTGGCGTCGGCCGTCGACCAGAAGGGACCTGGCGACCTCGCCGAGCTGCTCCGCTCGGGCGCGACCTGGGACGTCTGAAGCACCGCATCCGCGCTCAGGCGAGCGAGCGGAAGAGCACACCTGTCCGGGGCTTGGGCCAGAAGAACGTCGACTTCGGGGGCATCTTCTCGCGAGCGTGGGCCGTGGCCTGGATCTGCGCGACGGAGACCGGGCGCAGCAGCACGGCAGCCTGCGCGTCCGCGGAGGTGACGGCGCGCACGCAGCTCGCCACGCCGTGCTGGTAGCGCACGTCATAGGCGCGGAGCGAGGCGAGCGCGACGTCGAGCCGCGACGAGTCGAGGTCGGCGACGGCGCCGAAGGCCTCGGGGCGCGGCGTCAACAGCCGCAGCCCGTCCGCGGTGACCAGCGCCAGCGCTCCTTCGGCGACGAGGCGATCGACGATCGCAGCATCGGGGAGC
>JBEEGB010000351.1:0-5312 GCA_041166585.1 Acidimicrobiaceae bacterium | reverse complement strand
AGGTCGTGGAGCTGGGGGTCGCTCAAGTCGTCGAGATCGAGCGCGTGGAGGGCGTCGATGGCGGCGTCGAGATGCGTGAGCATCTCACCATGCTATCGAACACACGTTCGCCACACAACCCATTTGTTCAACAAATTCAGGCTCTTTTGGGTCCTGGAAGCCCGCCCAACGACCGCCACCCGCACCAAAGCCATCAGCCAGCGGAACGAGGATCCAGCCCGCAGAAGTCGCACCAACGCTGGTGGGGGGTAACCTTCGCCACGTGATCACGATGACCGACACAGCTGCAGCAAAGGTCAAGGACCTGATCGAAGCAGAGGGCGAGCCTGATCTGGCCCTTCGCGTTGCGGTCCGGCCCGGGGGATGCTCCGGGTTCAGCTACGAGATGTTCTTCGACAGCGACGTCGCGTCCGACGACCTCACCGCCGAGCACCTCGGTGTGCGCGTCGTGGTCGACGCGTCGAGCGCCCAGATGCTCGAGGGCGCCGTCCTCGACTACAAGGACGGGCTCCAGCAGACCGGCTTTTCGATCAACAACCCCAACGCGCAGCGCACCTGCGGTTGCGGCTCCAGCTTCTCGTAGCTCGCGGAGCGAACGCTTCGGCGACAGGGTCAGCGTTCGATGATGACGACGTCGGCGCCGGCGGGGAGCGTGAGGAGAAGGCTCTCGAGCCGCGACTCGGAGAGCCAGGTCGACGGCGCCACCAGCACGAGCGACTGGTCGAGGATCGCGCACGCCGCGGCCCATGCATCTGCAGCCTTGAGCCGCGCGATCGCTGCCTCTCCGGCCTGCTGATCGCCTTCGTCGCCGAACCTGGCCAACAAGAGGTCGGCTTCGTCGAGCGACGGTGGGTCCGGGTGACCCAAGCCGGCCCAGGCGATCTTCCAGCGGGCCGCGGCGGCGCGGTGCAGGGCGTTGGCCGTGCGCACGGTGGGCGAGGCCTTGGTCGCGGCCCCGAGCAGCTCGTACTGCGGGTCGCGGGCTCGTAGCACGCCGTCGATGTCGTACGGATCGGCGGACGGGCCGGCAAGCGACTCCCAATGACGTCTCGCGGAGCGGGCCCGCTCGTCGGCGCGGTCGACCATGACCTGCACGTCGAGCCGCTGCTCGAGCCAACGCGCTTGTGCGGCGCTGGTCTGCACCTCCTGCTCCGAAAGCGTGAGGTGGGCAGTCGCCGCCGCCAGAGCGGACGACCTCTCCGAGACGGCGATGGTGTCCTCGTGCTGGCGCCGGCCTCTCCAGGTCATGACGAGACCAGCGGCCAAGCCCACGGCGATGAGCCCGAGCGCGACGACGGGGGCCACGCCGAGGGCCAACAGGATCACGGCGGCGCCGACGAGGGCCACCATGATCCCGATTGCGGCCACGTTGACGCGGCGAGGCGTCGATGTCGCATCGTCGAGGGTCCCCGGAGGCTGATCGACCGCCGTCTCGCCCGAGGGCCGGTCGAGCTCGGGCTCCTCCCCGAGGTCGGCCAGGGCCTGCTCGGCAGCAGCCAGCTCGGCATCCGCGGCAGACACCGTGGCCGAGGCCTCGAGCAGCGACGCGGGGTGGATGGCGACCGACGACCCGTTCGACAGGCGCCGGGTGAGCTGCTCGGTGAGGCTCACCTCGGTGCGGACCCGGATGCGATCCGCCCGTCCGAGCTCGTCCGCCAGCCGGCGCAGCTCGTGCAACGTGGTGGCGTCGACGGTGGGGCCGTGCAGGGCAGCTCTTGTCCTGAGCTCTGCCAGCTCGTCGGGGCCGAGCGCGATCGCATCCGTGCGTCCGGCTTCGACCCGCGCCGTGACGGCGCGCTCGGCCGACTCCTCGTCGGTGATCAGCTCGGCATCGAGCTCGATCGCCAGCTCGAGTGCGGCCGCGTCAGGATCGGCGGCTCGGATGACGCGCACGCCGAGCAGGCTGTCGCTGTCCAGCCGGCCTGTGTGCTCGTCACCCTGGTCGTGTTCGCTCGTCGCTTCGTTCCTCGCCCTCGCCGTCCCATCACCATCGTCCCCTCACCCCTGAAACGAAGGGTTTCAGGCAGCCAGCTGGGTGAGGGCGTCGCGGAGTTCTACCTCATCGAAGATCACGTCGAGGCGACGATGGACACTACCGTCGGGCCGGGCCAGCAGGAGCCAAGGCTCGAAGAACAGGTTGTAGGTGGTGATGGCCTCGACCGTCTGCTGTGCGCCTGGCTGTGCGGCGGCGACGCTCGGGTACACCTCGCTGTGCAGGAACGTCACCTGCGGGAACTCGGGCCTGACGTTCAGGAACACGTCGAGCACCGGTCCGCAGATCGCCGTCTGGCAGAACTGCGGGGTGGCGACGAGGAAGGCGACCGGCGTGCCCTTGGTGAGGGCATCCCGCAGCGTGATGTCGTGCAGCGGGCACGCGGGTGAGCGCGTGCACAGCAGCTCCACGCCGCGGCGGTCGGTCGTGGTCGGGGTGTCGAGCGGCACCATCGGCTGGCCGGGCTGGATCCCCTTCGACGTCGCCGGGATCTGCACCTGGCGCTCGACGGTCGCGCCTTCGATCGTCGTCGACACCGTGTAGACGCCCGCCGACGGCGGCGTGAACACCAGTGGGAAGTACGGCCGCGAGAGCCCGCTGTCGTGCTTCGCGGAGGTCACCGGCGTGCCGACGGGTTGTCCGTCCAAGGAGATGCTCATCGTCATCTCCGACACGGGCGGCGTCGCGACGAGCACGCCGTCCTTGTCGGCCAGCCCGAACGTGAGTCGCTGCGGGCTGCCGGGGACGAGCGACTCGAAGTCGTTGAAGGCGGCAAGGTTCCAGGCCGGTCGCGTCGCGGTGGTGGAGGTGGGCGACGACGAGCCGCTCGATCCGGGCTTGGCCGAGCTGCTCCCGCCGCCGCACGCCGCGAACGCGAGTGCGCCCGCGCCCGCGACCAGGAACGACCGACGGTCGAGCTGACGCGCTTGCGCTTCAGGCCGGTCGAGCGAGCGCTGCTCGCCGGACGGCGATGGGTGTGGGGCGCAGCCCCACTCGAAGCTCTGCGTCACGGCGTCGAACCTAACCTGACCCCGATGCCCAACCCCGGTCACCTCTCGCTCGTCGTCGACGGGCAGCCGCACACCGTCGAGGACGACGGAGCGTCACTGCTCGAGGTGCTCCGGGACCGGATCGGCGTCCGCTCACCCAAGGACGGTTGCAGCCCGCAGGGCCAGTGCGGTTGCTGCACGGTCCTCGTGGACGGCTCGCCGCGGGTGGCGTGCGTGACGCCCGCTCGACGTGTCGAGGGCCGAGCCATCACCACGGTCGACGGGCTGGCGGACGCCGAGCGGTGGGGTGCTGCGTTCGGTGCCGCCGGGGCCAGCCAGTGCGGGTTCTGCACGCCCGGCATCATCGTGCGGCTCGCCGCGCTCAAGGCCGAGGGAAAGGGCCCGGACGACCTCGATGCCGTCGAGCGCGCCTTGCTCGCGCACCTCTGTCGCTGCACCGGGTGGCGCACGATCCTCGACGCGTGGCAGCTCACCTTCGCCGACGCTCCACCTCCCCCGCGCCGCGCGGACGAACGGCGGGCCGAGCTCGAGGGACACGTGCCGCAGCGCGTCGGCGCGGACATCGCGCTCGGACGGGGAGGGTTCGCCGACGACACCGCACCCCTCGACGCGCTGGTGGCCGTGCTCGACGCGTCAGGCCGCTGGGTGGTGGGCGAGACGGTCACCGAGGCGCGCCGTCTGGCCGAAAAGGTGCAGGGGCGGCGCACCACCGCAGCCCTTCGCCATCCGCTCGAGGTGCCGCCGGGCGAGTGGGTGCGAACGCTGCGCACGACCTGGGTCGAGCCCGCGTACCTCGAGCCGGATGCGTCGTGGTGCATGCCGGGAGGCGAACCGGCCTCGCCGCTGGCGAACGGTGGGGCCTTCGGCGGCAAGGTCGATTCCGTGGTCGGTTCCGCCGCCCGCCGGCTGGCCGACGAGCTCGGTCGCCCGGTCCGCGCGCTGCTCTCCCGGGAGGACGTCGTGCGCCTCGGTCCGAAGCGCCCTCCGATCGCCGCCGGCGTGCGTGCCGATGGGACGGGGTGGGTGCGCGTCGCGCGCACGCCCGGCATCGCCGCGGTGATCCGGGGGTACGCGCCCGGGATCGATGTCGAGGAGGTCGACGTTGCCGGTCCGCCGTTGTCGATCGCTCCCCGCGCTGCGGGTTGGGCCGAGGCGGCCGTGCTGCTGGCCGCCGTCGCGCCGCACGACGGAGGAGCGAGCACGGTCACCGCGCCGAACGGCGCGTGGGCGCAGGCCGAGGTCGACGAGCGCGGCGTGCGGATCGTCGTCTCGTGCGGCGATCCTCTCGACGAGGTCGTGCTGCGGTCGTACTGCGTCGGTGCCGCTCACATGGCGCTCGGGTGGGTGGCGTCGGAGGGGCTCGCGGTCGACGAGGCGGGCGAGGTGCACGACCTGACGATCCGCTCGTTCGGCGTGCTGCGCGCCGTCGACACGCCGTCCATCGAGGTCACGATCGATGCCCGGTCGAGCGGTGAGCCGCGCAACGGGAGCGACGCGGTGTTCGGCGCAGTGGCGGCTGCGGCCTGGCGCGCGCAAGGCTTCGCCCCTGACTGGCCGACCGGAGGGACGTACCGATGAGTGAGCGGAAGAGCGAACGATATGGATGACAGTGCACCCGCGAAGCCGGTTGGCCCGTACACCCCGGCGGTGCGCGCCGGTGAGTGGCTGGTCGTCTCGGGTCAGGTCGGCATCGCCGACGGCAAGCTCGTCTCCGGCGGGACGGACGGCGAGCTGCGTCAGGCCATCGCCAACCTGAAGGGCCACCTCGAGGCCAACGGCGCGTCGCTCGACAAGGTGGTGAAGACGATGGTCTTCCTGCGCCACATGAGCGACTACGCCCTCATGAACGAGGTGTACTCGGAGCTCTTCGGCGAGCACCGGCCGGCCCGCTCGGCCATCGGTGTGGCCGAGCTACCCCTCGGCGCGCTCGTCGAGGTGGAGGCGTGGGCCTGGCTCGGGGCATGATGTCGACATGCTCGGTGCGCTGATCATCGTCGTCCTGCTCGTGATCGTGCTGCCCGTGGTGTTCATCATGAGCGGCGCCCTGGTCGCAGTGATCCTCGGCTCGGCGTTGAACAGCTACGCCAAGAAGGCCCACGAGGGCTCTGAGCTCATCGATCTCAACACATGACTTCAGCTGTTCCAGTGCGTGGCGCAGTAGGCATCTCGGCTCGCTGACCCGCTCGGCGGCAGCACGCCGTTGAGCACGTTCTGCGAGCGAGCGTTGGCGGCGGCGTCAACCATCGCCTGCAGCTCCAGCGTGCCGAACACGTTGGCCGTGGCGTTGAGCGTGATCGCCGCCGACGCCG
>JBEEGB010000350.1:0-3073 GCA_041166585.1 Acidimicrobiaceae bacterium | reverse complement strand
TGCGGGCCACGGTGGCGATGGCGTTCCAGGAGGCGTTCTTGTTCGGCGACTCGCTGGCCGAGAACATCCTCCTCGGCGACGACGATCCCGAGCTCCTCGCCACCGTGGCCGACCTGGCCGGTGTCAGCGGGTTCGCCCGCCGCCTGCCTCAGGGCTTCGCCACGCTCGTCGGGGAGCGGGGAGCGACGCTGTCCGGCGGACAGCGCCAGCGCGTTGCGCTGGCCAGGGCCCTCGCCCGCAGCCCACGGCTGCTGCTGCTGGACGACGCGACGTCCGCGGTCGACCCGACGACCGAAGCGCGCATCCTGCGGTCGTTGCGGTCCCATCTCACCGCGACGACGACGCTCGTCGTCGCCAGCCGCCCGTCGACGATCGCGCTGGCGGACGAGGTGATCTTCCTCGACGAGGGTCGGGTGGTCGACCAAGGCGCGCACGACGAGCTGCTGGCCCGCCAGCCCGGCTATGCCCACCTCGTCCGCGCCTACGAGCTCGACCGCGCCGACCGCGCCGGCGAGGTGTCCGTCACATGAGTGCCAGCAGATGAGCTCCATCGACGAGGTCGACGCCGCGCACCGCGGCGAGGGCGCCATCGCGGTGATCCGCCGTGGCGTGGCGGCGACACCCGAGCTGCGCAAGGGCGCGCTCGTCACGATCCTGCTGGCGATGATCGGTGCGGCGGGCCGCGTGGTGATCCCGGTGCTCACCCAACAGGTGATCGACAAGGGCCTCACCGGTTCCAAGGTGAACACCGGCCTGGTCCTCGCCGCCTCGGCCGCCGGTGCTGTCGTGGTCGTGATCACCGGTGTGATCGTGCGGACGACCCGCGTTCGCCTGGCCCGCACGAGCGAGCAGGCGCTGTTCGGTCTGCGCACGAAGGCCTTCGACCACATCCACCGGCTGTCCCTGGCCCACCACACCGAGGAGCGTCGCGGCGCGCTCGTCTCGCGGGTGACCTCGGACGTCGAGACGCTCTCGCAGTTCTTCTCGTGGGGCGGCGTGGCCTGGCTGGTCAACGGCGCGGTGATCGTCGCGGTCGCGATCACCATGGCGGTCTACGACTGGCGGCTCGCGCTCATCGCCATCGTCGCGGTGCTGCCGCTTGCGCTGATCCTGCGGCTCGTGCAGCGCAGGTTGCTGGCGGCGTGGGACCTCGTCCGGGTGCGGGTCGGCGACATGCTCTCCTCCGTGGGTGAAGCGGTCACCGGCGCCGCCGTCATCCGCGCCTACGGCGTGCAGGACCGCACGATCGTGAAGGTCGACGAGGCCATCGCCGACCACCAACGCTCCTTTGCCCGGGCTGGCTCGCTCTCGGCGCTGCTGTTCCCGTCGGGCGAGGTCTTCGCAGTGCTCACCATCTCCGCCGTCGTCGTCGCCGGGGTGTGGCTCGGGCCGGGCGCCGGGCTCACGTCCGGGACCATGGTTGCGTTCCTGTTCCTCGTCAACCTGTTCCTCGAGCCGGTCGCCGAGTTCACCGAGATCCTCGACCAGACGCAGACCGCGGTGGCCGGTTGGCGGCGTGTGCTCGACGTGCTCGACACACCCGTCGACGTCGCCGAGCCCAGCCCGCACGAGTCGGTGGAGCTGCCCGACGGTCCACCGGAGCTGCGCCTCGAGCAGGTGTCGTTCGAGTACCTCCCGGGCCGGCCGGTCCTGAAGGCGGTCGACGTGGTGCTGCCGGCGAGCCGCTCGGTCGCGATCGTCGGTGCCACCGGGTCGGGCAAGTCGACGCTGGCGAAGCTGCTCGTGCGGCTGGCCGACCCGACCGAGGGCCGCATCCTCGTCCACGGTGTCGACCTTCGGTCGGTGCCCTTCGCCGACCTACGTTCCAAGGTCGTGCTCGTGCCTCAGGAGACCTTCCTGTTCGACACGACGATCGCCGAGAACGTCCGCTTCGCCAACCCCTCCGCGCAACCGGCTGACATCCGCCTCGCCTTCTACGAGCTGAGCCTCGACGACTGGCTGGACTCGCTCCCCGCGGGGCTCGAGACGCGCGTCGGTGAGCGGGGCGAGCACCTCTCCGTCGGTGAGCGCCAGCTGGTCGCGCTGGCGAGGGCCTACCTCGCCAACCCGACCTGCCTCCTGCTCGACGAGGCGACCTCCGCGGTCGACCCCGCGACCGAGACCTGTCTCGCGCGGGCGCTCGAGAGCCTGGCGCGCGGGCGCACGTCGATCACCATCGCCCACCGCCTGTCGACGGCAGAGCGCAGCGATCTGGTGCTGGTGATGGAGGCAGGCGTGCTGGTGGAGGTCGGCTCCCACGACGAGCTGCTGGCGCGCGGCGGCACGTACGCGGGGCTGCACTCCTCCTGGATGGACGCGTCGAGCCTCTCGGCGACGGCGGCCCCGGCCAGCGACACATGATCGGCCAGACCTTCGAGACGCTGCCGGTGGTGATCGTCCACCGCGACCAGCCAGAGCGGCTGGCGCGGACGGTCGAGGCCTTTCGCGGACAGGACGTGCCGGTCGCCATCACCGTCGTCGACAACGGCTCACGGTCCGTGCCGGACATCGCCGGCGTCGAGGTGATCGACACCGGCGCGAACCTCGGGTTCGGTCCCGGGGCCAACGTCGGGTTCCGGCGCTTCCTCTCGGCGTGTGCCGCGGACACGGGGGAGTGGGTCGCGCTCGCCCCGCACGACGCCCTGCCCCAGCCCGGGTGCCTGCGCCGGATGCTGGTCGCGGCCAGCGAACGTCCACGCGCCGGCCTCGTGTGCGCCGACTTCGGCGACGGCGCGACGCCGGTGATCGACCCGTACTTCGGTGGCATCCTCGGCCCCGCCACGGTGGAAGAGGGATGGGAGCCGGCCGGGCACCCGCACGGCACGCTGCTGCTGGCGAGGCGGGCGATGCTCGAGGAGATCGGGCTCTTCGACGAGCGCTACTTCGCGTACTGCGAAGAGGCCGACCTCGCGCTCCGGGCCAAGGCCGCCGGCTGGGAGACCGGCTTGGTGCGCGGCGCGCTGGTCGAGAACCCGAACCTGCACGGCGCGCTCGGCGCGGTGAGCTACCTGCAGCTGCGCAACACGCTGCTGCTCGTGAAGGAGCACTCGGGTCGCTACCACGCGTTCATCCG
>JBEEGB010000349.1:0-2823 GCA_041166585.1 Acidimicrobiaceae bacterium | reverse complement strand
CCCACGGTCTCGAAGCTGTTCGGCGAGGGTGGGTACGCGGTCGAGACCGTCGTGCCCAAGAACACGATCAACACCCTCATCCCTGCACTCAAGGACGCCGGCGCCTCCGACATCATCGAGCTGCCCCTCTCGAAGATCGTGCACTAGCGGTGCGCGGGACGGTGGTCGCGTTCGACGACGCGGCCGGACTGGGTGAGGTCACCGCTGACGACGGGTCGACGTATGCGTTCCACTGCACCGCGATCGGCGACGGCACCCGGACCATCGAGGTCGGTGCCTGCGTGGACTTCGAGCTGGAGCCCCGGCTCGGGCGTTATGAGGCCTCGGCGCTGTGGAGCTGCACGTAGGCCAGGCGGAGCTGGGCCAGGGCGTCGCGCAGCGTCTGCTCGTTGTCGCCGAGCCGTCCTTCGAGCCCCTCCACGAGGGCCGACAGCGCGTCGATGGCGAGCTGCGCCTCCGTGAAGTTGGGCGGGTCGCTCGAGAGGTGGATGGCGGCGAGCTCGTAGAGACCCATCGCGTGGTTGGCCACGACCACCGCGGCCGGCACCGACGCCAGCTCGCGGCGCACCTGCTCCATCTCGGTCGCCATGGCCAGGGCCTGCTCCCGTTCTTCCGGGCTCAGCCCCGCCAGCGGATCAGACTGCTCATATCCACCCTGGTCGGCCGGACTCGGTTGGTCGGCCGGCTCGCGGTCGACGGGATGCTCGCCGTCGGGGGTCCAGAGGGTCATGCGTGCTACCCTACGCTGACAACTGAATACGGAAAGCGGGCCGCAGCAACATCGTGGGCCCCACCTGGCCACCGCAACACCAAGTGCGCCGGGTCGATCCCCAACCCTTTGACGGTGGGTGTCGGCTTTCCGGCATCCACTTTTTTCATTTTGCGTGAGGGAGGACCAACGCACCACATGAGGAGCAAGCGATAACAACGCCGCCGAGTGGCAACACCGAGCCGAGGATCAACGACCGGATCCGGGCCCGGGAAGTACGACTTGTCGGAGCAGATGGAAGCCAGATCGGCATCCGTCCGCTCCCTGAGGCACTGGCGATGGCCCGTGAGCTCGACCTCGATCTCGTCGAGGTCGCGGCGCAGGCGAACCCGCCCGTGTGTCGGATCATGGACTACGGCAAGTGGAAGTACGAAGCGGCGCAACAGGCGAAGGAGTCTCGCCGCAAGAGCACCAACGTCACCATCAAGGAGATGAAGTACCGGCCGAAGATCGGGTCAGGCGACTTCGACACCAAGACCCGCAAGGTGGAGAAGTTCCTGGCTGAGGGCCACAAGGTGAAGGTCACGATCATGTTCCGAGGCCGGGAGACCCAGCACCCCGAGCTCGGAAGACGAATCCTCGATCACGTCGCCGACGCGGTCGTGCACGTGGCCAAGGTCGAGGTGATGCCGAAGCTGGACGGTCGCAACATGGTGATGGTGCTCGTGCCCGACAAGCGGGCGAAGGCGATCTGGGACGCTCAGCGCAAGGCTGACGCCGAGGCTGCCGAGGGTGGCGTGACCGCCGTTGAGGCGAACGGTGTGCAGGCGACCACAGCCGCGGACACCGGTGCGCCGGCTCCAGAGGTTGTGGAAGTGGAGGCGGAAGCCCCGGAAGTGGTCGAAGCCAAGCCTCACGACGCCGCCTGACAACCCCGCAACGACGAACGACGAAGGAAGACCTCGATGCCGAAGATGAAGACCCACAGGGGCGCGGCCAAGCGCTTCAAGGTGACCAGCACCGGAAAGCTGATGCGGCGCAAGGCGTTCAAGAACCACATCCTGGAGAAGAAGTCTTCCAAGCGGAAGCGCCGGCTCGGCAACGAAGCCGAGGTCGTCGGCGGTGATCGCGACCGCATGAAGCGATTGCTCGGGCTCTAGCAGCACCGTCCGAGCACCTGTCCACCGCCCGAGTTCTGAGAGGAAGCCACGATGGCAAGGGTCAAGAGCGCCGTCCACAGCAAGAAGCGCCGCCGCACCACGCTCGAGCGCGCCAAGGGGTACTACGGCAACAAGAGCCGGTCGCGCCGCGCCGCCAACGAGCAGGTCATGCACAGCCTGCAGTACGCCTACCGCGACCGCCGGGCGCGCAAGGGTGAGTTCCGCAAGCTCTGGATCCAGCGCATCAACGCGGCGTGCCGCGAGAACGGCATGTCGTACAGCCGCTTCATCGCCGGTCTGAACGCGGCTGGCATCGAGGTCGATCGCAAGGTCCTCGCCGACCTCGCGGTCACCGACCCGACGGCGTTCGCCGCCTTGGTCGAGAAGGCCCAGACCGCCGCCGCGTAGCCTTGGCTCCGCCGGCCGCCACCTCCTGGCACGCCCGGCTCCGCCGGCTCTCACGGTCGCGCGCTGACCGCACCGCCACCGGCTTCTTTGTCATCGACGGTCCGCTGCTCGTGCGCGACGCGCTCGAGGCCGGCGTCGAGCTCGAGGGGCTCTGGGTGGAGACGGGCCTGCACGACGAGCTGGCCGGCGCCGCCGAAGCAGCGGGCGTGGCGGTGCACGTGGTCCCGCCCAACGGTGTGGCGCGGTACCGGCTCAGCGACCTCGTCACGCCGCAGGGGGTCGTGGCCCTCGCCCGCCAGCCGGCCACGACGCTCGACGACGTCATCGACCGCAACCTGCTGCTCGTGCTGGTCGGTGTCGGAGACCCGGGCAACGCCGGGACCCTCCTGCGCAGTGCCGAGGCGACCGGTGTCGGGGCGGTACTCTTCTGCGAGGGCTCGGTTGACCCGTTCTCGCCGAAATGCGTACGAGCATCGGCCGGCTCGATCTTCCATGTCCCCGTCGTCAGTGCAGGAGGGCCGACCGAGGTGCTCGAGCGGATCGGCG
>JBEEGB010000348.1:0-15154 GCA_041166585.1 Acidimicrobiaceae bacterium | reverse complement strand
AGCTTCAGCACCAGCTCGCGGGTGGCGGTGTAGTACCAGCGGGCCGGGGCGCCGGTGGCGACCTCGACCAACCGGAGGTGCAGGACGTGCTTGCCGGGACCGCGCGACGACGCGACGGTCGCCGCGGCCCAGATCACCCATCCGATGCCCAGCCCCCCGGCCAGGATCACCAGATCGAGCGCGAACGCGCCCAGCCGGGTGGCTGCCGATGCGATCGGCAGCACCGGTGGAGGCGCCGGCGGGTCGTCGGGCGGACTGAGCGGCGGCGGAGGGAGGGCGTCGGCCGGCACCTCGATCACGGCGGCAGAGTACCGGTCCGTCAGGACGTGTCGACGTCGACCCGGACCTGTGCGTCGACGAGGGCGCGGTCGACCGGGAAGGGCTCCACCGCGAGCAGCTGCGTGGGGCCGCCGTCGCGCGTCCGGCCCGTTCCGGTGATGGTGGGAGGACCGGACAGGCCCAGCACCCCGACGTCGCGTGCCACCTTGCCCGCCGTCTCCGCGTCGGCGGCGCGCCAGGCAAGGCGACCGATCACCTCGGGCGGATCCCAGCCGTCGGGCACGTCGACGGTCGGACCGCCGTAGGCGTTGACGCCGAACAGCTCCTCGCGCCACTCCTCGATCGCGAGCCCTGCCTGCTCGGCCCGCGTGCGGATGAACCGGAGCGCAGCGCGCGCCTTGGCTTCGGCGTCCGGCCACGGGTACGCGACCTTGGCCTCCCCTGCCCACCCTGCCGGCGTGCACACCAGGCCCTTGTAGGTGGCCGGCGGCGGTGCGCCCCGGGTTCCGGACACCCGCACGCGGTCGCCGCCGAGGTCGGTCACGGTGAGCGACGTGAAGTCAGCGGTGATGTCCGGGTTCAGGTAGGCGGCCGGATCGTGCACCTCGTACAGCAGCTGCTCGCGGACCGTGTCGAACGTGACCATCCCGCCTGTCGCGTCGGGCTTGCCGATCACCGCGCTGCCGTCCGCCTCGACGTCAGCGAACGGGAACGCGATGCGGAACGGGTCGGGGTTCTCCCACCACGGCCCCGAGTAGTTGCCGCCGGTGACCTGTCCGCTGCACTCGAGCAGGTGCCCGACGACGACACCGGCCGCGAGCCGGTCCCAGTCGTCCCAGGCCCAGCCGTGCTCGTGCACCAGCGGTGCGAGGAACAGCGACGCATCCGCGACGCGACCGGTGACCACGATGTCCGCACCGGCGCGCAGCGCGTCAACGATCGGCCGTGCGCCCAGGTACGCATTGGCGAACAGCGCGTCCTCGGGAAGACCGAGCTCGGCGGCGCGCCCGCGGACGTCGTCGCCCACCACAGTGGCAACGCGCAGCCCGGTTGCGCCCGCGGCCTTGAGCGCGTCGACGACGGCGCGACCCGCGGCGACCGGGTTGATGCCACCCGCGTTCGTGATGATCTTCGTGCGCCCCGAGGCGACGGCCGGCAGCGACTCGGCGATGTAGCGAGGGAGGTCTCGGGTGTAGCCGAGCGACTCGTCTCGCTGTCGGTCCTTTTGGAGGATGGCGAGCGTCAGCTCGGCCAGCGCTTCGAGCACGAGGTAGTCGAGGCCAGCACCGAGCAGGTCGGCCAGCGGCGCATGGCCGTCGCCGTAGAAACCTTGCCCTCCCCCGATGCGAACGGCGCTCACCGCGCTCAACCTAGGGGGTCGTCGTGGAAGGTGTCGTCGGAGCCGTCGTCGACGCGGAGGTGAGCTCTGTTCGCAACGGATCGACGAGCTGCGTGATGATCGGCGGCGGGTTGAGCGCGTCGAGCTTCTTCAGCTCGGCCAGCGCGCTGTCCTTGCGGCCGAGCTGGTTGAAGGCGATCGCGAGGAACGCGTGCACGTCCGGGTACTCCGGGTGCTGGGTGGCGACGTCGATGAGGTCGTTGATGCGGCTGAGGTCGCTCTGCACGATCCGGACCCCGGCGGCGTAGGTCTTCGCCTCGACGTTCGTCGGGTCGCGCTGCGCGACCTGGTCGTAGCACTTCAGCGCACCGGTCACGTTGCCCTGACCCTGGGTGGCCTCCGCCAGGCATTGGGAGAGCTGCTCGCGCGACGTCTGGTTCGGGTTGCCGGTGATCGTCCCGCCTGCCGTGCGCCTCCCCGCGAAGTGGGCGACGCCGAAGCCGCACAGGAGCGCGAACGCGAGCACACCCGCGGCGATGACGCGCGTGCGGCGCTTGTCGGCGCGCGGCACCGCGGCCCGCAGCTCGGCCTTGCCCTCCTCCACCGCCTTCGTGACGCCACCGAGACGCGCCTCGTAGTCGTGCTTGAGCGTGGCGTAGTCGATCTCGTCGAGGTCGCCGGCCTCGTGCTCGCGCTCGAGGTCGTCGAGCGAGCGGCGCAGGAAGGCCCGCTGCTCCTCGAGCACCGCCAGCGCGTCAGGGTCGAGCCGGAACGTCCGCGTCGGCACGCTCAAGAGACGTCCCAACGGCGCCAGCGCCAGAACGCGAACCCGAGACCTCCCGCGGCGAGGACGAGCCCCGCCACCGGGAGCACCCACACCAGGCCGGCGAGCCCAGAGGACTTGGGCCGCAGGAGGATGTCTTCGCCGAACTTGGACGCGAAGTACTCGCGGATCTGGTCGTCGCTCTGGCCCTCGGAGATGCGGGTGGCGATGTCGGTGCGGATCGCCTTCGATGCCGGCGCGTCCGACTCGGCGACCGACTGGCCGCGACAGGTCGGGCACTTGATCGTCTGCTCGATGGCGTGGGCGCGGTCGAGCGGGTTGGTGGGACCGGTGGAGCGGTTGCCGAGCACGAGCGCCACCGCCAGCACGACCGCCATCAGGCCGTACGAGAGCTTCAGGGCCACGACGTCACCTGCCCGCCGTCGTGGGCGTGGTGTCGGGTGGGTAGAGCTTCGTGAGGAGGGCGCCGATGCGGTTGTCGAGCTCATCCGGGCTGCGCAGCGGACCGGAGACCCGTTCGCGGACGATGCCTGCCGGGTCGATGATGTAGGTCTCCGGCACCTGGACGACGGAGTAGTCGAGGGCGATCTTGCCCTCGTCGCCGGTGACCACAGGCCAGCTGCCGCCGTTCTCCGCGAAGAACTTCTTGACGTTGTCCGCGGTGTCGCCGAACACGACGCTCACGAGGTGGACGTGGTTCCCCGACTGGGCCTGCCGGCGCGCGAACGACTCGAGGTACGGGTGCTCCTGCAGGCACGGCACGCACCAGCTGGCAAGGAAGTTGACCGCGACCCAGTCGCCCTTGAACGCGTCGAGGTCGAACGGCTTGCCGTCCAGCGTGGTGCCGGCGATGGCGGGAGCGGGCTTGTCCTGCAGCGGCGTGAACGCGGCCTTGTCGGTGGCGTTGCTCCGTGTGATGAGGACGGCGACGAGCAGCACCATCGCGCACGCCATCGGGATTGCGACGAACAGCGCCGCGCGCCCCTTCCGAGGCGGCGCGACGGCGCCACCGAGATCCGCGTCGGTCATCACCCGACGGTGAGCGGTTCCCGCTCGGTGTCGGTCTCGCCGTCATCGGTCGGGTCGGAGTCACGGTGCGGCCGTCGCCCGGCGATCGGTGCCGACACAGGGTCGATCGGGTTGCGCCGCTGGCCGGGCCACGCCGCGAGCAGGGTGCCGAGGCCGATGATCATGCCGCCCACCCACATCCAGACCGCGAGCGGCTCGATGATCACGCGCAGCGTGATGGCGTCGCCGGTCCCTGGCGCGACGAGCAGCGAGAGGTACACGTCGTCGATCGGTGACGTCTTCACAGACGGTGTGCCGACCGTCTGGCTCGAGCTCGGGAACTGGCGGAGCGCAGGCGCGTAGACCTTGCCGTCGACCTTGATGTTGGCGGCGACGCTCGTGCGGTTGCCGCTCACGTCCACCGAGCTGCCCACGTACTCGAGCACGTGGCCTTCGAGCTGCACCTTGTCGCCCGGCTTCATGGCGCTGAACTCGCGCTCGGTCTGGAAGCTCGAGCTGCACACGTAGCCGACGACGAGGATGATCACGCCGAGGTGGACGATCATCCCGCCGTTGGTCCTGCCGATGAGGCCGCGAAGGCCTTGACGGCGCGTGGCCAGCACGACCTGACGCAGAGCGGAACCGGCGGCGAAGCCGGCGAGGCCGAAGCACGCCAGCTGCGCGAGCCCCCGAGCCTGCGCGATCACGGCGACGACGACGCAGGCGGTGCCGAACCACGCCGGCCATTGCAGCCGTCGAGCCAACGTCTCCGTTGTGGTCTTGCGCCATGGGAGCACGGGTGCCACCGCCATGAGGAGCAGCAGACCGAACCCGAGGATCATGCCGAACAGGTCGAACCAGGGCCTGCCAACCGACAGGCGCTCACCGTTGATCGCCTCGACGACGAGCGGCCACACGGTGCCGAGCAGCACCGCGAACGCGAAGACGGCGAACAGCAGGTTGTTGAAGAGGAACGCCCCTTCGCGCGACAGCGGCGAATCGATGCGTCCCGGCGAACGCAGGCGATCGCCGCGCCAACCGATGAGTCCGATCGACGTGAGCACGATGACGGCGAAGAACGAGAGGATCCAGAGCCCGATCCCCGACTCGGTGAACGAGTGCACCGAGTCGAGCACCCCCGAGCGCGTGAGGAACGTCCCCAGGATCGTGAGCGAGAACGTCGCGCACAGCAGCGTGAGGTTCCAGACCCTGAGCATGCCCCGGCGCTCCTGGACCATCACCGAGTGCAGGTAGGCGGTGCCGGTGAGCCACGGGAGGAAGGACGCGTTCTCCACCGGGTCCCAGGCCCAGGCGCCTCCCCAACCGAGCACCTCGTAGCTCCACCACGCTCCCAGCACGACGCCGACGGTGAGGAACCCCCAGGCGAAGAGCGTCCACCGTCTCGTCTCGATGAGCCAGCCCTCGCCGAGACGACCCGTGACGAGCGCGGCGATCGCGAACGCGAACGGAACGGTGAAGCCGACGTAGCCGAGGTAGAGCAGCGGCGGGTGGAAGGCCATGAGGATGTGGTTCTGGAGCAGCGGGTTGGGCCCGGTCTGCACGAGGTTGGCCGGCGCGTCGAACGACGTGAACGGCGCCGCCGGGCCCAGCATCAAGGCGAAGAAGAACAGGGTGACGACGAACATGGTGAGCGTCGCCCACCCGACGAGCGGATCCGTCGCCCGTTTGCGGAACTTCCACGTGATGGCGACGAGGTAGCCGGACAGCACCGTCGCCCACAGGATGATCGAGCCTTCGAGCGCCGACCACAGCGCGGCGACGTTGAACGGGAACGGCGTGCGCGGGCTGCCGTTGCGCGCCACGAACTCGATCGACGTGTCGTTCGTGAGCAGGGCGCGCTCCATCGCGGCGAACGCGATGATCGCGGCCGCGGCGACGATCCAGACGTAGGTGCGCCCCGCGAGCAGCAACCGGGGCCGGCGTTGGGCGAGGCCGATGCCGATGGTGACGATGCCGCCGAGTGAGGCGACGAAGCCGAGGACGATGCCGGCCAACCCGATCGACAGGTTCACGGCGCGTCGCTGCTCACGCGGCTCGGGTTGGATTCCTTGTACTGGGCCGTGTGCTTGATGAGGATCCGGTCGCTCTCGTAGACGTCACCCTGGAAGTGGCCTTCCAGCACGACCGGCACGCCGGACTTGAACAGCTCGGGCGGGTCGCCACGATGGTGCACGGCGATGGTTGCACCGTTGAACGCGATGCTGAAGTCGACCTCGCCGCCCACCTGACGGACGTCGTCCTGCACGGTGCCCTGCACACGGAACCGTGACGTGCCGAGGCTGCCCTTGTCGGCCAACGCTTCGTCGGCGTTGCGGTAGTAGAGGGCCGCGTTGTTGAGGCCTTGGAACAGCACGACGCCGAGGCCGGCGACGACCAGCACGAGCAGCACGTAGGCGGCGGGGTTGCGACGCCGTCGTGTTCGAGGGTGAGCGGCACCGTCGTCCGATGACGGGTCGTCGACCTCCCGAGGGGTCACATCCACCGGCGGTCCTCCGGGGGCACCTGTCTCGAGAGGTGCCGGCCCCGCAGCAGCGTGCGCGCCACGTAGGCGCCGACGCCGCCGATGGTCAGCACGTAGCCGGCGATGACATAGCCCCAACCTGAAGATGCGGCCACGACTGTGCTCGCCAAGGTCATGCGGAGACCCCGGCCTCGGCGCGACGCTCCGCGATGGCGACGTCGAGCCCGACGGCTTCGACCTGATCCTCGAGCCACGCCACGCGGAACCGGTGCAGCAGCAGCCACGCGTAGCCGATGAGGGCGACCACCATCCCGAGCATCAGCGTGAACAGCATGAGGCCCTCGATCTGCGTGTTCACGCTCAGCGTCGCCTCTTGATGGAGGCTGCGCCACCAGTCGACCGAGAAGTAGACGATGGGCACGTCGACGAACGCGAGCAGCGCGACCCAAGCCGCTCTTTGGTTGCGCACCGCGGGGTCGGCGGGCAGGCGGCGGACGGTGAGGTACCCGAGGTAGAGGAGGAACAGGAGCGCGGTGCTCGTGAGGCGGGCGTCCCACGTCCAGTAGGTGTCCCACGTGGCCTTGCCCCAGAGCGCGCCGTTGATGAGCGTGAGCGCGGTGAACACGACACCGACCTCAGCCGATGCGACGGCCACGGTGTCCCACCAGCGCGACTTCTTCCAGAGCCACATCGCACTGCCGAGCGCCGTGACTGCGAAGCCGACGTTCATGGCGATCGCGACGGGAACGTGGACGTAGAGGAGCCGAGCGCGGTCGCCCTGGAACACGTCTGGCTTGGTGACGAACAGCCCGAGGATGACCACTGCTGCGACGCCGGCCAGCGTGAGCGCGCCGAGCACGCGTGTTGCCCGAGACCCGGTGTGCGCAGGCGCCGCCACGACTTCTTCGGTCACGATGCTTCCTCGGGGGCGGTGCCCCCGGACCCCACCGTCGTGCGGCGAGCATGCGCTCGCTCGCCCGACATCGCTCGCTCGCTTGGTTCGCTCACGATTCCTCCAGGAGAGAGCCGAAGGCAAGGACGCCGAAGGCCAGGTAGATCACCGCAAAGGTGCTGAGCAGCTCGATCCAGGGCCAACCGTCCGCCGTCGCACCGCTGAGCGCGGCTTCGAACGAACGGGTGGCTGCGATGAGGACCGGTGCCACCACCGGCAGGAGCAGGAGCGGGAGCAGGGTCTCGCGCACGCGCAGGCCGGCTGCCAGCACGCCGTAGAGGCTACCGGCGGCGCTCAAGCCGGTGGTCGCGACCAGGCAGGTGAGCACCAGCAGGCCCCCGCCCCGCAGGGTCGTGCCGTACAGGATGGCCACGCCGGCGGCGAGCAGGGCCTCGAGGGCGAGCAGCTCGAGCGCGACGGCGCTCGCCTTCCCCAGGAAGATGCCCGCGGGATCGAGGGCGGAGAGCCTCAGCGCGTCGCGGTTGCCGTCGACTGCCTCGACCGCGAACGCTCGCTGCAAGGCGAGCAGACCGGCGAAGAGCACCGCCACCCAGAAGAGCCCAGCGGTGGCGCGATCGAGGATGCCGCGATCGGGGTCGAGTGCGAACGCGAAGAGCACCAGCACGAGCAGGGCGAACGGCGCCACCTGGTTGGTCGTGACGCGGCTGCGCCACTCGAGGCGGAGGTCCTTGCCGGCGACGAGCATCGCGTCACGAAGCACCAGCGACCACCGCCTTCAGCTCCGGTTCGGGTTGGATGGCGCCGCCGGCGATGGTGACGGTTCGGCCGGCGATGGCCTTGGCCCGATCGAGCTCGTGGGAGGCGATCAGGACGGTGGCGCCGGCGGCGGCCGCTGAGCGCAGGAGGTCGTCGATCACGTCGCGCCCGGCTTGGTCGAGGCCGGCGTGGGGCTCGTCGAGGAGCCACAGCCGTGGCCGACGGGCGACCATCGCGGCGATCGACGCGCGCCGCCGCTGCCCGGCCGACAGCCGGGCGACGACGACCGAGGCGAGACGGCCGTCCAGGCCGAGCGCGGTCATCGCCGCGCTGGCATCGGCGTCCGACGCTCCGCTCGCCCTGGCCCAGAAGCGAACGTTGTCGGCCACGGTCAGGTCGTCGTAGAGACCGGTGCTGTGACCCAACAGCCCGATGTGGCGACGCACGGCTCTGCGGGCGCGGCTGTCGCGCAGGTCGAAGCCGAGGACGTCCGCTTCGCCGCTGACGACGGGCAGCAACCCGGCGCAGGTGCGCAGCAGGGTGGTCTTGCCGGCGCCGTTTGGCCCTTGGACGAGGAGGATCTCGCCCCGCTGCACGTCGAGGTCCACGCCGGCGAGAGCGGGGAAGCGGCCGAGCAACGAGACCGTGGCACGAAGGTGGACGACGGGCTCCATGGCGACGGCGCGAGGGTACTTTCGGGCCTGTTCCGGCGACAATGCGGGGCCGGTTTATCCAGCCCATCGGGGGTGCCCGCTAGGTTCCCGACGTGACCTCCGCGAGGGTGCTGGGCGCCATCGGACGGGTGATGATCACCGCCGGCGTGCTCATCCTGCTGTTCGTCGTGTACCAGCTCTACGGCACCGGGATCCGTGAGCGGCAGGCCCAGGATCGGCTCGAGAGGCGCTTCAACACGCTGATCCAGGGCAACGGTGACGGTTCCACCGTGGGCGGCACCGCGTCGTCGACGACGAGCACGACGACCGGCCCGAGCGGCCCGACGACGAGCGCGACGCTCCCCCCGGTCACCGCACCGAGCGAGGGCCTGTCGGTCGCCGAGGGCGACCCGGTCGGCAAGATCGACATCCCGAAGATCGGGCTCACCGCGTACCTGGTCGAGGGCGTGGCCGTTGACGACCTGAAGGAGGGCCCGGGCCACTACCCCGAGACACCGTTCCCGGGTCAGAAGGGCAACGCCGCCGTCGCAGGCCACCGCACCACCTATGGCGCCCCGTTCGCGAGCGTCGATGAGCTGGCGCTCGGCGACAAGATCGTGGTCACGACGCTGCAAGGCACGTTCACCTACGGCGTCACCGGATCGGAGATCGTCACGCCCGACAAGGTCGAGGTGCTGAACGACTTCGGCGACAACCGCATCACGCTCACGGCGTGCCATCCGAAGTACGACCTGAGCCACCGGATCATCGTGACGGGCACGCTGGAAGGACAGCCCGCGCCAACCCCGACCCTGACACCCGAGGCCGTCGCCGCACGACAGACCGTCAACCTCGACCTGAGCGGCAAGTCGGCGCCGAAGCTCCCGGCGATCTTGTACGGGCTTCTGTGCGCGGCCATCTGGCTCGCGGCATGGCAGCTCGCCGGACGATGGAGGAAGTGGCCGTCCTACCTGGTCGGGCTCCCCTTCTTCCTCGTCGCCCTCTTCTTCTTCTTCGAGAACTTCTCCCGCCTCCTCCCCTCGAACTACTGACCCACGCCCACCCGTTCTGACGGTGCTGCCTTCGGAAATTCCGAAGTCAGCACCGCACAAACGGTCATAGGGTCGGGCATGGACGCGGGGTACTGGGGGGAGCTGCTCCGGCCGGTCTTGGCGGGGCGGCGGGTGATCGTGACCGGCGGTCCCGTGGCGGGGCTCGTGTCGCGGGCACGGCTCGCCCGCTCGCTCGGATCGGAGCGCCCCTTCATCCTCGGCAACGAGGGGACCGGCACCGGCGAGCTGCCGACCCCGGATGAAGCCGAGACGTACGCCCTCGACGTGGACACGACAGCGAGCACCATCATGGACGCGATGCGGGCCGGCGCGGCGGCGCTCGCCGACCTCCCTGCCGAAGCGCGGGCGGCACTCGATCGCTACGACCCCGACCGGTCCGCCCTCGTCCTGGGATCGTTCCTCAACGAGCTGCCGTCGGTCGCGGGCCGGCCCTGCCTGGCGCATCGCAGACCGGAGTGGGTGGCGCTGGAGGACAAGGTGACCGCTGACGAGCTCTGGGACCGCGCCGGCGTGCCGAGGGCGCCGAGCGAGATCGTCCCGGCACGAAGGGACGCGCTGCAGAGCGCTGCCGATCGTCTCGACCACGGCGCCGGGACCGTCTGGGTCGGCGATGCGCGCGAAGGGTTCCACGGTGGCGGCGAGTACGCGCGTTGGATCCGCCAGCCCGCCGACGTGGACGACGCCGCGGCCTTCCTCGCGGCGCACTGCGACACCGCGCGCGTGATGCCCTTCCTCGAGGGCATCCCGTGCAGCGTCCACGGCTTGGTGTTCGCGGACCACGTCGCCGCCTTCCGCCCGATCGAGATGATCACGCTGCGCCGGCCCGGCTCGAGCCAGCTCTTCTACGCGGGAGCGGCGTCGTACTGGGATCCTCCGGCTGATGACCGCGGGCAGATGCGGGCCGCGGTGCGACGGGTCGGCACGGTGTTGCGTGACGACGTCGGCTTCCGCGGTCCGTTCACGATCGACGGCGTGATGACCGAGCACGGGTTCAGGCCCACCGAGCTCAACCCGCGCTCGGGCGCAGGTCTGAACACCATGGCGACGGCGATCGCTGACATACCGCTCACGCTGTTGCACGACGCCGTGTGCGCCGGCCTGCCGCTCGACTTCCGTCCTCACGATCTGGAGGCCACGATCCTCGAGCGCGCCGATGAGACGAGGGGTGGCGGGACATGGAGGGCGGTGACCACGCCCGTCCGCCCCCTCGGCGAAGCCGCGGTCGTGCGCGACGGGGCGGACTACCGCTGGGCGCGCGGTGACGAGCGGCCGGATGGCTGGGTGATGGCGGGCCCGTCACCGCTCGGCTCCTTCATCCGCTTCACCCTGAACCCCGAGACGACACCCGTCGGTGATCCGGTCGGACCGATCGCTGTCGCGTTCTACCGGTTCACTGACGCAGAGCTCGGCACCGACATCGGACCGCTCGAGGCCGCCCCGGTGACGCGATGATCGAGGACACCCGCCTACCCTCCAGCCGTGAGATCGGCAGCGGTTGCGTTCCTCGCCGCCCTCGCGCTGATCGGCTGCAGCGGAGGTGGGGGCCGCCCCGCGGGCTCCGGCAGCGCAAACCCGTCCGGCGCATCGGCCTCGGGCGGCGGGAGCAGCTCGTTCGATGCCACGAACCCGCCGGGCGGCCGCCTCGAGACCGCGAACCGATCGTCGGACTTCAAGCCGGGGCAGTGCTACACGGCCGACGGCTTCGTGGCGGCTCAGTCGCTCGAACCCACCCAGCTGCACGCGATCGGCTGCGACGCGCCGCACCGGCTCGAGGTCGACGCCGTCATCCAGCACCCGTCGGCGCAGTCGTCCGCGTTCCCGGGTGCGGAAGCGCTGGCCGCCTTCACCGACGACCAGTGCCTCGAGCAGTTCCGCAGCTACGTCGCCAGCCTCTACGAGGACTCCACCCTCGACATCGCCGACATCCGGCCCACCGAGCGCTCGTGGAAGGCGGGTGACCGGACCGTGGTCTGCCTGCTCTACAACCAGGACTTCGCCGACCTGACCGGCACGGTCAAGGGAAGCGGCAAGTAGGCGGGGCTACTCGCCCCGGAACGACGGGGCGCGCTTCTCGCGGAACGCGGCGAGGCCCTCCTGCAGATCGGCGCTGCGCCAGGCCCGCCCGAACGCAGCCTCGACCTCCGGGTCGTCGCCCACGACGGGTTCGGGCCGGTTCAGCATCAGCTTGTGCGCGGCGATCGTGAGCGGCGCGAGCGCAGCGATCTCCTCGGCCCACTTCAGCGCATCGTCAAGGCCGCCGCTTCGTTGGGCGAGCCCGAGGCGCACCGCGTCGTCCCCGCTCAGCACCTCGGCCGCGAGGAGCATGGCCCGCGCCGGTCCGTGACCGGCCAGGAGCGCCACCCGCTGGACCGTCCACTGGTCCACGGCGAGGCCGAGCCGCGCCGCCGGTATGCCGAAGCGGGCCGACGGCGCGGCGACGCGGAGATCGCAGGCCACGGCGAGCTGCGAACCAGCGCCGAGGGCCGGACCCTCGACCGCGGCGATGGTCGGGAACGGCGCGTCGCGCAACCCCAACAGCACCTGGCGCAGCACCGCGACGAACGCGGTGTCCTCGACTCCGGTGAGGTCCGCTCCGGCGCAGAAGTGCCCACCCGCGCCCGTGAGGACGAGAGCCCGGCTCTCTGCGTCGGTGGCGGCACCGATCGCCGCGACAAGACCTTCGAGCGCCTCGTGGTCGACCGCGTTGCGGCGCGCGGCGCGGTCGATCGTGACGAGCGCGACCGTCCCTCGCTGCTCGAGGTGGATCATGCTTCGTCGATCACGACGACGAGGTCGCCCTCCTTGATCGACGTGTCCGGCGCGACCGCCACCTCGGACACCGTGCCCGCCAGCGGCGCGACGACGGGGATCTCCATCTTCATGGACTCGAGGATCACGAGCTCGTCGCCGACGTCCACGTGCTGGCCCACCTCGACCCGTACCTGCCACACGTTCGCCGTGATCTCCGCACGCACCTCAGCCATCCGCGGGACCTTATGTCACACGGGAAGGACCCCGTGCTTGCGCCACGGGCGTTGCACGGATTTGGTGGCCGACACCTCGAGCCCCTGCCAGATGGCGAGGCGCGTGTCGGCTGGATCGATCACGTCGTCAACTTGTGCGTGGCCGGCCGCGATGTACGGGTCGATGTTCTTGCGGAACTCCTCGGCCATCGCGATCCGCGCCGCGTCGCGCTCCTTGCCCTCGGGGATGGCATCGAGCTGCTTGCGCATCGTGATGTTCACCATGCCGTCGGGTCCCATCACCGCGATCTCCGCGGTGGGCCAGATGACGAGGCGGTCGGCCTCATAGGCCAGACCGTTCATCACGAAGTAGCCGGCGCCGTACGACTTGCGCAGCACCACGGACACCTTCGGCACGGTGGCCTCGGACACGGCGAAGAGCATCTTGGCCCCGTGACGGATGATCCCCTGCTTCTCGACCGCGGAGCCGACGATGAAGCCGGGCACGTCGTGCAGGAAGACGAGTGGGATGCCGAACGCGTCGCACAGCCACACGAACCGCGCCGCCTTGTCGGCTGCGTTCACGTCGAGCGCGCCGCCCAGCACCATCGGCTGGTTGGCGACGATGCCGACGGGACGGCCGCCCACCCGGGCGAGCGTGGTGATGATGTTGCGGGCCCACTGAGGCTTCATCTCGAGGTACGCGGGCGAGCCGTCCTCTTCGTGGTCGACGACGACATCGAGCACCTTGCGCATGTCGTAGGCGCGGCGGGGTGCCGTCGGCACGATGTCGTAGAGCTCCTCGCCCCTCCGGTCGACCGGATCGGTGCACGGTGTGATCGGGGGCGCCTCGGTGTTGTTGCTCGGGAAGAACGACAGGTAGCGGCGCACCATCGCCAAGCACTCCTCGTCGCTCGCCACCTCTTGGTCCGCCACCCCGCTGACCTTGTTGTGGACCTCCGAGCCGCCCATCTCCTCCTCGCTGACGTCCTCACCCGTGGCGGCCTTCACGAGGTGGCGGCCGCCGAGCGCCATCGATGACGTCCCCTTCACCATGGGCACGAAGTCGGTGAGCGCGGGGATGTAGGCGGTGCCGGCCGCGCAGTGGCCCAGCATCGCCCCCACCTGGGGCACGACACCCGACAGCACGATCTGCTCGCGGAACAGCGCACCGGCTCCGGCGAACGTGGAACCGGAGGTGGACTGGATGCGGGCACCGCCCGAGTCGAGCAGCCACACCACCGGGATGCGCTGGCGGAGGACGAGCTCGCGCATGCGCGCGGTCTTCTGCTCACCGATCTGGCCCATGGAGCCGGCCATCACCGTGAAGTCGTAGGCGATGATCGCCACCCGCCGTCCGTCGATCTTGCCCACGCCGGTGACGCAGCCGTCGGCGGCCAGCGAACCCCGTGCTGCCAGCGACGGATCCATGTGGTCGGCGAGCAGGCCGTGCTCGACGAACGAGCCCGCGTCGAGCAGCAGGTCGAGCCGCTCACGAACCGGCAGCTTCCCGAGGTCGCGCTGGCGCGTGACCCTTTCCGCACCCCCCATCGCGAGGGCGACGGCGCGCCGCTCGTGCAGATCGTCGACGAGGGGCTTCCACGCGTGCAGGTCGGGCTGGTCCACCATGGCCGCCGAGCCTGCCACGTGACGAGGCCCATCGGCTGCGCCCCTTACACTCGGGCGGCCATGCGCCGGGGGGTCGTCATCGTCGTGATCGCTGCCGTCTCGGTGCTCTCGGGCGCCGGTTGCGGCGACGACAAGCAGCCGCCTGCGCGATCGTCGACGGTGAGCGAGGCGTCGGGCTTCAGCCAGATCGCACCGCCGAGGAGCCCCTCGCCCGAGGAGAAGGGCACCGCCCGCCAGCTGGCGGTGGCGCTGGTCGACGGGATCGCGCAGAGCAGCGCCGGCGCGGTGTCGTCCACCGATTCCGCATGCCTCGTCGACGAGCTGGTGGCCACGGTGAGCGCAGCAGCGTTGGCTCGCATCTCCGCCGGCGGACCGGATCCCCGCTCGCTGCCAGCTGCGCTGCGCACCGTGATGGTTGCCGCGTTCAACCGATGCCTCCCGGCCGACGTGGCCAAGAGGCTCGCGTCGCGCTTCGATGCGACGGCGGGCGGATGATGAGCGCGCGATCGCTGGCGGCGGCGGCGCTGGTCGTGGTCGCTGCCTGCAGCGGCGGTGGCGGCCGGGCGAGCACGAGCACCACGAGCGCGCCCTCGACGACGGCCGGCCCGGCTGCACCCACCTCGGTGACGGCCGATCCGAGCGCCGCGGCCAGCGACGCCGACAACGGCGGCCGTGCGTTCGCCCGGCTGTACGCGGCGGCGCTGCGCCAACAGGCCAACGGCGCCGTCGACGACACCCAGGCGCAGTGCATCGAGGACCAGCTCATCGCCACGTTCGGCGGAGCGCACATCCTGGCGCTGTCCAACACGTCCTACGCGACGATGCCTCCCGCCGACCGCCAGCAGCTCGTGAGGGTGCTGCAAGGGTGCGGCCTCACGGCCGACACCCTGACCACGCTCGGCGTGACACCCTCGAGCTGACCCGCGCCGCCGCGCTCACCCTGCGACGCGGCCGATCATGCTTGTTGTGGCTGTTTCGGTCGCGTCACGCTGATGTGTGGCCGGGTCGGTGGGCTCGCGGCCCGGGAGAGCGCGCATGCGGGAGACGACGACCACGGTGTTCACGGATCGGCTGCGGCTCGAGCCGGTGACGCGCGAGAACGCCGGCGACCTCTGGCTCGTTCACAACGATGACGAGGTGGCGGAGTGGTACGGCGGCTGGAAGCCGAGCCGCGATGAAGCAGTGCAACAGGCGGAGGAAATGGGCCACGGGTGGCGTGCTCACGGCGTGCACAAGTGGGTCGCGTACGACCGCATCAGTGGAGAGCTCGTTGGA
>JBEEGB010000347.1:0-4124 GCA_041166585.1 Acidimicrobiaceae bacterium | reverse complement strand
GTCGACGCGGTGGCGGCCGGCGTCGACCTCCTCGACTGCGTGCTGCCGACCCGGCACGGACGCCACGGGACCATGCTCACGGACGCCGGGCGCTTGAACCTGCGCAACGCGCAGTTCGCCACGGATGCCGGCCCGCTCGACCCGGCGTGCGCGTGTGAGGTGTGCGGACGCTGGTCGCGGGCCTACCTGCGTCACCTGCTCGTCGTGCAGGAGCCGACGGCGGCCCGCCTGCTGACCCTGCACAACGTGGCTTGGACGCTGGCCCTGGTGGGAAAGATCCGCGCCGCCATCCGAGAGGGCAGCTTCGAGCGCCTTCGAGCCGAGGTCCTCGCCGTCTGGGGCTGAACCGATGGGTGTGGGGCCCAGCCCCGGGGGATGCCTGAGTACGGAGCAGCGGGTCGGCGCGACTAGCGTTGACGCCGCTCTTGCCCGCCGACCTCAGCGAGTCCGACCCATGGGTCCCCTCATCGCCATCGCCCTCATGTTCCTCGTGTTCTGGGGGTTGATCATCCTGCCGCAGCAACGGCGCGTTCGTGCTCATCAGGCGCTGGTG
Organism: Acidimicrobiaceae bacterium; assembly: GCA_041166585.1. Lineage (GTDB taxonomy): Bacteria > Actinomycetota > Acidimicrobiia > Acidimicrobiales > JACDCH01 > JBEEGB01. The sequence goes on along the minus strand of JBEEGB010000347.1, from coordinate 3,571 downwards.
CGCTCGATCGAGGTCGGCGACGAGGTCATGACCACCTCCGGTCTCTACGGCACGGTCGCATCGCTCGACGACGACGAGGTCATGCTCGAGGTGGCCCCGGGAACGACGCTGCGCTTCGCACGCGGCGCGATCGCCAAGCACGTCAACGAACCCGACCCTGAGCCGGCCACCGCCGTCGAAGCCGCAACCGAGGACGACGAAGTGCTCGCTGACCAAGCCATCGGCGTCGACGAAGGCTCCGCGGTCGACGAAGCAGACAGTGTCACCGCCCCCTCCGACAAGCCTGAGTGAGCATGCGCAAGTCCGGAAGCCTCTCGCTCATCGTCATCGTCCTGATTGCCCTCGGGAGCCTCACCTACACCGTCACCAAGGGCGGTCGTACGCCGCAGCTCGGCCTCGATCTCCAAGGCGGGACCTCGGTGGTGCTCGCGCCCAAGGCCGGGCAACCGGTCGCGTCGTCCTCGCTCGACCAGGCCATCTCGATCATCCGCCGTCGCGTCGACGGCCTCGGCGTGGCCGAGCCCGAGATCACGCGTCAAGGCAACTTCATCGTGGTGTCGCTTCCGGGCGTGAAGGACCAGCAGCGCGCCATCGACCTCGTGGGTCGCACCGCCAAGCTGCAGTTCAGGCCCGTGTGCCGGACACAAGTCCCGCTGTACCAGCCGGATCCCGTCTACGACGACATCCTCAACCCCGCGGGCACGATCGGCGCGTCGATCGCGGGCTGCCTCCAGGGCAGCGCGACCGCCACGACGAACCCGGCCACGGCCACGACGAGCCCGTCAGCGACCAACGCGACCGCCACCACCGTCCCGCCCGCCACCACGACTGCGCCCGCCGGCAGCACCACCTCCGGTAGCAGCCTCGGCGCGGGCCGCTCCGCGGGCCACCTCAGCCTCACCCAGACGCCCACGACCGCGGCGCCGACCACCGCTGCGCCCACCGATGCGAGCTCGACGACCGCACCCGCGGACAGCGGTTCGACGACGACGGTGCCGGGACAGACGACAACCACGCAGCCGCCGAACGAGTTCGCCTGCGGCAAAGCCGGCGAGGCCGCGGCCGACACGCCCAACGACAAGCCGATCATCGCGGTGGAAGACCGCGACAAGAACGGGACCCCCGACTTCTGTGACGTGCTCGGCCCCGTTGCCCTCGAGGGCTCAGCGGTGAGCAGCGCGGCCGCCGCCATCCCGCAAGGGCAGTGGCTGGTCGACCTCACGCTGAAGGACTCGGGCCTCACGCAGTGGAACGCCGTCAACGCCCGTTGCTTCGACGGGGATGCCACGTGCCCGACGAAGCAGGTCGGCATCGTCCTCGACGGCCAGGTGCAGTCGGCGCCGGTGCCCCAGACCCGCGAGTTCACCAGCAACCAGATCCAGATCAGCGGGACGTTCACGCAGAAGCAGGCCGACGACCTCGCCCTCGTCCTCAACTACGGCTCGCTGCCGATCGAGCTCGAGCAGCAGCGGGTCGAGACCGTCTCCGCCACGCTCGGCCGTGACTCGCTGCGGGCCGGACTCATCGCGGGCATGGTCGGCATCGCCGCGGTGGCGCTCTACATGATCCTCTACTACCGGATGCTCGGCCTCGTGGTCGTCTCTGGCCTCATGGTGTGGTCCGCCCTGAACTACTCGATCATCGTCTACCTCTCGAGCAGCGCCGGCCTCGCGCTCAGCCTCGCCGGTGTCACCGGCATCGTGGTGTCCGTGGGTGTGACGACCGACTCCTACATCGTGTACTTCGAGCGCATGAAGGACGAGATCAAGGGGGGGAAGACCGTCCGTTCGTCGGTCGACTACGCGTTCAAGAAGGCCTGGCACACGATCGTCGCTGCTGACGTGGCCTCCCTGATCGGCGCCGGCCTGTTGTTCTGGCTGACCGTGGGCGCGGTCCGCGGCTTTGCGTTCTTCCTGGGGCTTTCGACGATGCTCGACCTCGTCACCGCGTACTACTTCAAGCGACCGATGGTGGCGCTGCTCGCCCGCAGCCGCTTCCTCACCGAGGCTCGCTGGATCGGCGTGGCGAAGGGCCTCGGGGTGGAGGAGCACGTCAAGCCGTCTCCCGCGGTGACCGGAGCAGGACGATGAGCTCCCTCACCACGCGCCCTCCCGCGCCGGCCACCAAGCGCGGACCGTTCGGCCGGCTCTACCACGGCGAGACGCGGATCGACTTCATCGGCCGCACCAAGCTGTGGTTCACGCTCTCGGCGATCTTCCTGCTCATCGGCTTCGCCTCGCTCGGGCTCAAGGGCCTGAACCTCGGCATCGACTTCAAGGGCGGCGCGGTGTTCGAGCTGCCGTCCTCGACGCTGTCGGTCACCGATGTCAGCGACACCGTCGGCCCGCTCGGCGTCGGCGAGGTCAAGATCCAGGAGCTCAACGGTCCGAGCGGCCGGTTCCTGCGCGTCCAGACCCCGACCATCAGCGTGACCAAGGCGCAAGAGGTGCAGCAGGCGCTCGCGACCAAGGCCGGCGTCACGCTGAACGACGTGAGCCGCAACGAGGTCGGTCCCTCGTGGGGCAACGAGATCAGCAACAAGGCCCGCAACGCGCTGATCGTGTTCCTGATCGTGATTACCGCGTACATCGCGCTGCGCTTCGAGTGGAAGATGGCGGTGCCGACGCTAGCGGCCCTCGTGCACGACATCCTGATGACGGTCGGCATCTACTCGCTCAGCGGCTTGGAGGTCACTCCCGCCACGGTGGTCGCGCTGTTGACGATCCTCGGCTACTCGATCTATGACGGCATCGTCGTGTTCGACAAGGTGCACGAGAACACTCGGCTGGTGTCCGCGACACAGGGCATGACCTACAGCGACATGGTGAACCTGTCGCTCAACCAGACGCTGATGCGGTCGCTGAACACGTCGATCACCGCGCTCATCCCCATCACCTCGCTTTTGCTCATCGGCTCGGTGCTCCTGGGCGCGACGACGCTGGAGGAGTTCGGGCTGGCTCTGCTGATCGGCCTCGCGTCCGGCGCCTACTCGTCGATCTTCATCGCTTCGCCGCTGCTGGCGATCATGAAGGAGCGCGAGCCGCGCTACCGCGACCTGAGGCGCCGGATGGAAACGCGCGGCTCTCGGGCCGAGCGGGGCACCAAGGGCGACGACGCCGCCGACGAGCCCGTCGAGACCACCGGCGCGGGCGAGGCTCAAGCGGTGCCGACGTACTCCGGCCCGATCCGATCGTCCGCCAACATCCCGCCCCGCCCGCGCAAGAAGGGCAAGCGGCGGTGAAGTGAGAGTGCAGCGAGCACTTCACGCCGACCGAGCGAGCGCAGGCTCTCCGGGCGGCGATGGGTGTGGGGCGCAGCCCCACGGAGGACGATGAGTGAGGCCCTCTGCTGAGGAGCTCAAGGGGCGAATCCGCGACATCCCTGACTTCCCTCGTCCGGGTGTGGTGTTCAAGGACATCACGCCGCTCTTGGCCGACGCTCGATCGTTCCGGGCCAGCAGCGTCGTCCTCGTCGAGGCCCACGCGGCCGCGGGTGTCGACCTGGTGCTCGGCATCGTGGCGAGAGGCTTCGTGTTCGCGGCGCCGGTGGCCGAACGTCTCGGTGCCGGCTT
>JBEEGB010000346.1:0-5035 GCA_041166585.1 Acidimicrobiaceae bacterium | reverse complement strand
TCGACGGACACGCTCTGCGCTGTGGGATCGGTCCCGGGCGGCGCATCGTCGGGCGGCTGGAGGTAGACCGTTGCGGTCGGCGCCTCGCTGAAGCGCAGCAGCGTCGGCACCGCGGTGGCGACGTCGTCGTCCACCGGGCAGACCTCCATGCCGAGGAGCGCGTTGATGAGCGAGCTCTTCCCCTGCTTGAACTCGCCCACCACGAGCACGTGGAACGACGGGTCGTCGAGGCGGCGTCGAGCCCCCGCGAGGCGCTCGCCGAGGTCGGTGCGCTGGTAGGCGTTGGCGGCTTGGAAGGCGACGTCGAGCACCGCGGCTGCCTCGGCGCGAGAAGCCGTCCCGCCCGTCGCCTCGCCGTCCGTCATGGGGCGGCAGAGTACCTGCGGGCCACGGCCGGACGGAGAGGCACAGCAGGGTCTGGTTGACGTGGGGCTGCCACACCCTCTAATGCTGGTCCCCGTGGCCCGCAGTCTCGTGATCGTCGAATCTCCCGCCAAAGCCCGGACAATTGCCGGGTTTCTCGGCGGCGACTTCGTCGTGAAGGCCTCGATGGGTCACGTCCGTGACCTGCCCTCGAAGGGCCTCAACGTCGACGTCGACAACGGCTTCAAGGTCGACTACGAGGTCAACGCCAACAAGAAGAACGTGATCAAGGAGCTGAAGGATGCGCTGAAGGGCGTGGACGAGCTCTACCTCGCGACCGATGAGGATCGAGAGGGCGAGGCGATCTCGTGGCACCTCCTCGAGGTGCTGAAGCCGAAGGTGCCGGTCAAGCGGATGGTGTTCCACGAGATCACCCAGGCCGCGATCGCCGAGGCCGTGGCCAACTGGCGTGAGGTCGACTACGGCCTGGTCGACGCACAAGAGAGCCGTCGCATCGTCGACCGCCTCTTCGGCTACCCGGTGTCCGAGGTGTGCTGGCGCAAGATCCGCCCGGGCCTGTCGGCCGGTCGGGTGCAGTCACCGTCGGTCCGCCTCGTCGTGCAGCGCGAGCGCGAGCGCATGAAGTTCGTCGCCGCCGGCTACTGGGACCTCGACGCCGCGTTCCCGACCGAGCCCGCCTTCACCGCTGGCCTCCTCTCCGTCGACGGCGCCAAGGTCGCGGAGGGCAAGGACTTCGACAGCGACGGCCGCACGCGACGCGACGACGTGGTCGTCCTCGACGAGGTCGCGGCCCGCGGCTTGGCCGAGCGCCTCGGCGAGTCGACGTTCACGGTCCGATCCGTCGAGACCAAGCCGTACACCTCGCGCCCGAAGCCGCCGTTCATCACGTCGAGCCTCCAGCAGGTCGGCGGCAGCCGCTTGCGCATGGGCGCGCAACAGGTCATGCGGATCGCGCAGGGGCTCTACGAGCGCGGCTACATCACCTACATGCGCACCGACTCCACCACGTTGTCTGGGACGGCCATCGCGGCCGCACGGGCCGAGATCGCGCAGCGCTACGGCAAGGAGTACGTGCCCGAGTCGCCGCGGACGTACGCCAAGAAGTCGAAGAACGCGCAGGAGGCCCACGAGGCCATCCGCCCCTCAGGAGAGCAGTGGCGTGCGCCGGACCAGCTGCGGGGAGAGCTCAACAACGACGACCTGCGCCTCTACGAGCTCATCTGGCAGCGCACCCTCGCGTCACAGATGAACGACGCGCGTGGCAGCACCGTCACAGCCCGCATCGGCGCGCCCACCTCAGCAGGTGAGCAGACGGAGTGGTCGGCGTCCGGTCGCACGATCACGTTCCCCGGTCACCTCGCGGTGTACGGCTTCGCCGGCGACGACGCGTCCGGCGACGACGAGGCGACGGCCAAGCTGCCCGAGCTGGTGGAGGGAGTCGAGCTTCCCAGGCCGGCCATCGAAGCCGAGGGTCACTCCACGCAGCCGCCGGCCCGCTACACCGAGGCCACGCTCGTCAAGGCCTTGGAGGAGCGCGGCATCGGCCGGCCGTCCACCTACGCATCGATCATGCAGACGATCCAAGATCGTGGCTACGTGTGGAAGAAGGGCCAGGCGCTGGTGCCCACCTCCGACGCGTTCGCGGTGGTGAACCTGCTCGAACGCCACTTCACCGATCTCGTCGACTACGAGTTCACCGCGCGCATGGAGGACGATCTCGACGAGATCGCGGAGCGTCACCAGCAGCGCGAACCGTGGCTGCACAAGTTCTGGTTCGGCAACGGCACCCCCGGCCTCAAGGACCTGCGCGACAAGGCGCTCGAGGAGGCCGACCCGGCTGAGATCAACGCCATCCCGCTCGGCGTCGACGAGCACGGCGAGCCGATCGTGCTGCGCAACGGCAAGTACGGGCCGTACCTCAAGCGGGGCGACGAGACGGCGTCGGTGCCCGACGGGCTACCGCTCGACGAGCTGACGATCGACAGGGCCGTCGAGCTGCTCGAAGCCCCGAAGGGCGACGACCCCATCGGCACCGACCCCGTGAGCGGCCTGCCGGTGTACGCGAAGAACGGTCGATTCGGTCCCTACGTGCAGCTCGGCGACGCCGAGACGCTGCCCGATGGTGAGAAGCCGAAGATGGCGTCGCTGTTCGCGTCGATGAGCCTCGAGGCGATCACGCTCGATGACGCGCTGAAGCTGCTGAGCCTCCCGCGGGACGTGGGCGTCGACCCGGTCGACGGCGAAGAGGTCACCGCGCAGAACGGTCGCTACGGGCCCTACATCAAGAAGGGCAAGGAGAGCCGCAGCCTCTCGAGCGAGGACGAGCTCTTCACGATCACGCTCGAGAGCGCGCTCGCGCTGCTCGCGCAGCCCAAGACCTTCGGTCGCAGGGGAGCGCCCAAGCCTCCGCTCAAGGAGCTGGGCAACGACCCCGTGTCCGGCCAGCCGACCGTGCTCAAGGACGGCCGGTTCGGCCCCTACGTCACGGACGGCATCCACAACGCCTCGCTGCGCAAGGGTGACACCGTCGAGACCATCACCCCTGAGCGCGCCGCCGAGCTCCTCGTGCTGCGCCGGGAGTACGAGGCCGACAACCCCAAGTCGGTGAAGAAGAAGGCCGCGCCCAGGCGCGCCGCGGCGAAGAAGTCGCCGGCCAAGAAGGCGGCCGCCAAGAAGGTCGCGCCGAAGAAGCAGGGGTGACGGGCGCAGCCCTCACCGGCCATTGGACAGCGCTTCACTAACCTCGTACTCGTGCCCGAATCGGCCCCGGAGCCGTCATCGTCCGGGACGGGGACCGACCACCCCATGACCACCCCAGAGCCGGAGCCGCCCCCCACCGCGGACATGGTGCCCGTGGTGCCGTTCCCGCCGCTCGTCGACGAGATGCTCGGCGAGGGCGAGCGCCCGAGCCTGCACGTGCGTCTGTTCGGGAGCCGTCAGTTCTTCCGGCTCTGGATCGCGCAGGTGGTGTCGTCGCTCGGCGACTGGCTCGGCTTCCTGGCCATCACGATCCTCGCCGCCAACGTCGGCGGTGGCGCCGGTGGCGCGGCGGTCGGTCTCGTGATGTCGGCCCGCATCATCCCCGGCTTCTTCCTCTCGCCGGTCGCGGGCGTGATGATCGACCGTTGGGACCGCAAGAAGATCATGGTGATCTGCGACCTCGGACGGGCCGGGGTGATCATCTGCCTGCCGTTCGTCAAGAGCGTCGGTGGCCTCGTGCTGGCCTCGTTCGTGCTCGAGATCGGCACGCTCCTGTGGTCGCCGGCCAAGGAGGCGACGGTGCCGAACCTGGTGCCGACCGATCGCCTCACGTCCGCCAACTCGCTCTCCCTGGCCGCGGCCTACGGCACGTTCCCGGTCGCGGCTGTGCTGTTCGCGCTGCTCGCGCAGCTGGCCAAGGCGCTCGGTGGCTTCGACGCCCTCGGCTTCTTCTCGACCGACCAGGAAGCACTCGCGTTCTACGTCGACGGCTTCACGTTCGTGCTGTCCGCGGTGCTGATCTCCTCGCTCACCCTCAGCGGCAGCGACCGCCGCGGCCGGCCCAAGGAGAAGCGCGAGGACGGCGACAAGCGCATCGACTTCGCGCAGACGTTCCGTGAGCTGAAGGAGGGCTGGCACTTCATCTTCGTGAACCCCGTCGTGCGGTCCGTGAACCTCGGCTTGGCCACCGGGCTGATCGGGGCCGGCATGGTCGTGCCGCTCGGCTCGATCTTCTCGCGTGACGTGCTCGGAGCCGGCGCGGCCGGCTACGGCGTGTTCATCACCGCGCTGGGATTCGGCGTCGCCGCCGGCGTGCTGCTCCTGTCGGTGACGCAGAAGCGGCTGCCGAAGGTGCAGATCTTCGAGCTGTCCCTCTTCGTCGCCGGTGGCTCGATGATCTTCGCCGCGTCGATGTCGTCGCTGTCGCTTGCCGTGGTCGGGGTCGCGGTGCTCGGCATCTGCGGCGGCTCGGTCTACGTGGTCGGCTTCACGCTGCTGCACGAGAACGTGGACGACGAGCTCCGCGGCCGGATCTTCTCCGCGCTGTACACGCTGGTTCGGCTCTGCCTGCTCGTCGCCTTCGCGCTCGGACCGTTCCTGTCTGAAGCCCTCAACAACCTCGTGGTCAGCGTGCTCAACGATTGCCGCCCCGCGCCCTCCGGGACGATCTGCAGCGTGAACTTCCCTGGGGGCGCAACGATGGCGATCCCGGGCGTCCGCGTCACACTCTGGCTGGCCGGCGTCATCATCCTCGTCGCCGGCCTCGTCGCGTTCCGCTCGCTGCGCGCCGGTCGCCGAGCGAGCGCCGCGCCGCAATGACGTTCGTCGCGTTCGAGGGCGGAGAGGGGACGGGGAAGTCGACTCAGGCCCGGCTGCTCGCCGAGCGGCTCGACGCGGTGCTGACCCATGAGCCAGGGGCCACGACGATCGGCATGGAGCTGAGGAGGCTCGCACTCGGCGGCCAGGCCGGCGAGCTCGACCCGCGGGCCGAGGCGCTCGTGATGGCGGCCGACAGGGCTCAGCACGTGGCGGAGGTGATCGCGCCGGCGCTGGCCGCGGGACGCCACGTCGTGACCGACCGCTACTACTACTCGTCTCTCGCCTACCAGGGCTACGGGCGCGGCCTCCCGCTCGACGGCGTGAGGGCGTTGTCGGTGTTCGCGGGTGCGCC
>JBEEGB010000345.1:0-5571 GCA_041166585.1 Acidimicrobiaceae bacterium | reverse complement strand
AGGCAGCAGTGGGCCCGCTGAAGGCCAGCCCGTGCCCGCGACTCGTCGCGGAGTAGCAAGCGAAGGTCGCAGGCCCTACCTCGCGATGTAGTCCACGATCAGGATCGTGGACGCCTGGTCGGGGGCGTCGCATCGTGGGACGTAGTTGTAGACGGGCGGCCCGTCGAAGGGCACCGAGAGCGTGCCCCCGTCGTGCTGTAGCGTTAGCTCCACCTGAAGCGGACCGGGATCCTGCGTGCACCAGTTCGACCAATACACGACAAGATCGACCGGATGAGACGGGTCGGTACCTACCAGGACTGGCCGGCTCGCTGCGCTGGGTGGTCCTTGCTCTATAGGCAGCGCCACTCCGTCTGACGTTAAGACGACGGTCGGATAGTCGTTCAGAACACAGGCGACCGCGCCGGTAGTGGTCAGCTCGATGTCTCCGTGCGCACCGCCGTTCTCGCCTTGTCGGCCGCCGCGGCCAGTCAGGTCGGACGCCCTGCACTCCCGTGGGTTGTCGGAGGGCGCGCCCGTCGGTTCCGTTTGACCGAGTGTCGTGGTTGACGCGGCCTGGGGCGGGGCGAGGCGGAGTCCGCCGACCGTGCTGGTCTGACTAGACGGTTCATACAGGTCGCCCCAGACAAGCACTTCGTGCCCGGTCCAGAACATCGCGGCCATGTTCGGGGCAAGCGGGGCCCGGGCGATCGCTGTCCAGGTGTCCGTCGCGGGGTCCCACAGCGCGCTGTCGCCCGGGCGGATCTGTCGTTCTCCGCCGATGGACGCGGACGCGACGTGGAGGAGCGCGCCGCCGGTCCAAACGCTGGTCCCGCTGCCGTCATCGACGGGACCACCGCTCATTGGTCGCCACCTCTCCGTTGCGAGGTCGAGCTGCGCGCCGGGCGGGAACAACGTCGCCGGGCAGCTCGCAGAGGAACACCACATTTGTGCCGTCGGCGCGACGACACCTGTGCCGGTCCAGACAAGCTGCGTGATCCCGAAGGGCGCCGTGTCAGACGGCGGCACGGTGTTCCAGGTGTTGGTTGTCGGGTCGAGGATCAAGAAGTCGATGCCCCAGCTGCCGCTGCTGGTCGTGGAGCTGATCTGGTTGAAGGCGCCCCACTCGTTGGCGACGACGAGGCGGTCTCCGGCCCACACCGCGACGAGCTGTCCGGATGGATGTGCGTCAGCGTTGGGGAGCGGGGGCAGTGGCTGCCATTGGTCGATGCTCGGGTCATAGCGCGCACCGTCGGCGGTGTTGCTGAGGATCACGAGCTCGTGGCCCGTCCAGGTTCCTTGTGCGTACGCGCGTGGTGTCAGCGGTGACGGGGCGAGGCGTCTCCAGGTGTTGGTGATCGGGTTGAACGCGGCGCCGTCGTTCACTGTTGCGGTTGAGTCGTTGGCCTCGGCGCCCCCCCACACCACCATCTCGGTGCCGGTCCAAACGGAGGTCGTTCCGATGCGGGGTGTCAGCGGTGTGTCGGGCAGGACACGCCAGCTCCGGGTTGTGGGGGTGTAGGCCGCGCCGTCGCCCACCGGCGGGCCGTATGGGTTTTCGGAGGGCTGCCCGCCCCACACGATCAGCTCAGCGCCGGTCCAGACCACAGCCGAGCCGTCTCGTGGCCCGAGGGGGCTCGGCGGCAGCTGAGTCCATTGCGCGGACGCGAGCTCAGCGACCGTCATCGGGGGCGCGGTAACCGCGGTGGTGACGGAGACGGGCCGGTCGGTACCACGTGGCCAGACCGTCACGCCCGCGATAATCGCCAATGCAGCGAGAGCCGCGGTGAGGCTGCGTCGCCGGCGCCGCCGGATCTGGCGTCCCCGAGCGGCGATCCACTGCGTGTCGAGAGCCTTCCGTTCACCCACCGAGTCCGCGAGCGCTTGAAGCGATGCGGTGAGGTCCGTGTCGCTCACGTCGACCTCCGTTGCAGGTCGGAACTCGGGTGGACGTCATCGAGCACACCCATGGATCGAAGTGCGGCAAGTGCCCGGGAGGCGCGGCTCTTCACCGTTCCCTGCGAGATGCGAAGCATCGCGGCGATCTCGGCTTCGGTGTTCATGGCGAAGTAGCGCAACACCACCACCGCTCGTTGCCCATGAGGCAGCCGCATGAGCGCAGCTCGCAGCGACTCCGTTGCAACGACTTCATCGGCGTGCTCGCGGTCGGCGCGCGCGGGCAGCGCGGCGGGGTCCGTGGGCTGCTCGCCACGCCAACGACGACGAGCCCACCGCCCGGCCTGACGCACCATGACGGTTCGTGCATACGAGGCTGCAGCGTCCTTTGTCACGATCTGGTCCCAACGCAGGAAGACCTTGACCAGCGCATGCTGGGCGAGATCCTCGCCCCGCTCACGATCACCGACGAGGACAAAGCCCAGCCGAACCAAACCCAGGAACGCCGACCGGGCGAACTCATCGAACGACTCGTCGACATCAACGGCCCTCGGCATCAAGCCTCATCCCACCCGTTAGAGGCCCCACGTGGCGGAGATGGTTCCCGTAAACCTGCTCTATGAGCAGAGCGGGACGCCGTCGGGCGTGCCCGCTACGTGCCCCTCGTGCCCCCTACGTGCCCCTCACAGGCGGGTCCTGTGGACAAGTCCGGCGCCGGTCGGTCAATCGTGGTCACTCGCTCAGGTGGGCGTTTCCGCAGGTGAGGCGGCCTTTTCGGCCTCGGCGGCCTTGCGTTCGTTCTCCTCCTGCATCGCGGTGAGCACGGCCATCATGATCTTCTGCATGTCGTCGTCGAGGTACTTGCGGGCGCGGAACAGGATCGCCGAACCGATGACCGAGATCGGTGCCACCATCAGGAACGCCACCCGCAGGTTGTCGTCGTAGTAGCCCGAGAGGGCTCCGATGATGAACGGTGCTGCGGCCTGGCCGAAGATCACGGCGACGAGGTTGAACGCGCCGAAGCCGGCACCGCGGAGGTGCGCCGGGATGGCATCGGTGAGGCCGGCGCGCAGGCTCGGGATGGCGAGCGTGATGATGAAGAGCCCGATCAGCTGGAGCAGGAAGACCGGTGCGATGATGCCGGCGCTGTACTTGTCCGCTCGGATGAGGAACGACCCGGTGAAGCACGTCGAGCCGAGGAACAAGAAGATCGCGGGGAGCGCCAAACGCCCGCCCTGGATGCGAGGTGCGTACCGGTCCGCGACCCGTCCACCGAGGAGCACTCCGGGGATGCCGCCGAGGATCACGATGAGGAAGAAGAGGCCCTCGCCACCGCCTTGGGCCACGTGCAGCTGGCGCTCGTAGTACTGCGGGAGCCAGGCGGCGATGGCGGTGGAGATGAAGAGCAGCGCGGCGACGCCGCAGAGCGCGTAGCGCATGGTGCGGATGTCGAGGATCGTCCTCATGTCGGCGCGCAGGCCGCTGATCATGTCCTTGACGAACTGGCCGAAGCCGTGCTCGAAGAGGCTGGCGTGTCCGCCTTCGTGGTCCTCGATCTTGCCGGTGCCGGTCGCCGCCATCATGTCGGCGGTGCCTCGTTTGGGCTCTCGCAGGCGGAACACCAGCAGCGAGACCAGCAGCCCGGGGATGGCGACGATCACGAGCGCGGGCCGCCATCCGAGCGTCGTGCCGATGAGACCGCCGAGGCCGACGCCGAGACCGGTGCCGCCGAGCAGCATCACCTGCTGGATGGAGAAGGCCTTCCCGCGTTGGTCGGGCGGGTAGTAGTCGCCGATGAGGCTGGCGGCAGACGGTTCGGTGATGGCCTGACCGAAGCCGAGCGTCGATCGCATGGCCACGAGCATCGGGAAGCCGACGGACGCCGCCCCGGCGGCGGAGAGGGCCGACCAGCCGATGACGGTCTTGCCGATGGCCTGCTTGCGGTTCCACCGATCCGCGAGGTAGCCGGCCGGGACCGTGATGAGCCCGTTGAACAGCAGGGCCATCGACAGCAGCACGCCGATCCCCAGGTCGCCGACGTGGAAGTCCGCCTTCAGCTGGGGGATGAGGCCACGGACGATGTTCTTGTCGGTCTCGTCCATGAGGAGCACGAGGCCGAGCACCCACATGGGCTCGGTGAGGATGCGACTGAAGAAGCTGCGCGGCGCGGTCGAGTCGATCGTCTCGATGCCGGGCGCGTCGCTGTCGGTGGTCGTGTCGCCCATGAGTGTGGAGATTCTGCATCAGCGGCCAGGTTCCTGTCGCCGTCGTGACGCTGGCAGACTCCGTCCACATGATCGCCCTGCTGGTGGCCGTGCCCGTGGTGGTGGTGGCATGCGTCGTCGCGGCGGTGTTGCAGCGGCGCAGCCGGCCCGATCCGCCGACCCAACCCAGGGAGTACGCGGTGCCGTCGCAGCTCGATCGGGCGGACTTCGAGCGCCCTGACGCCCCGTGGCTCGTCGTGGTGTTCACATCCGGGACGTGCCTGTCGTGCGCGGACACGATGGAGCGGGCCCGTCCCCTCGACACGGACGCGGTGGCGGTGCAGGAGGTCGAGTTCGCCACCGGCAAGGACCTGCACGAGCGCTACGCGATCGAGGCCGTCCCCATGCTGCTGGTCGCCGACGAGGAAGGGGTCGTGCGAGCGTCGTTCATCGGCACGCCCACGGCCGCCGATCTGTGGGCTGCACTGGCCGAGCTACGGGAACCCGGCTCGGTCCCACCCGGCTGCGACCACCACGGATCCGCCCCCGCCACCTGACCGCCGCCGCCATCAAGTCGAACTTCGGAGCGAACGTTGCGCTTTTCGCACCGTTCGCATCCAACATTCGCCGGGTTGGGGGGGTGGGGTCGGTTAGCGGGGTGGGGCTTGGAAGGAGGTGGCGGGGTCGACCTGCTCGACGGCGCCGTTGCCCTCGGCGCCGGCGTGGACGGGCTGGTCCGTCTCTCGGGAGTTGGCGAAGTGGGTCTCGTCGGCGCCGCGGGTGACGACCGAGTCGGCCGGAGCGCCGCTGGTGCCGATCTCGATGAGGCGGGACACCTCGGCACCGTCGATGGTCTCGTGCTCGAGCAGTGCCCTGGCCACGAGGTCGAGCCCGCCGCGGTGCTCACGCAGCACCTCGCGGCAGCGGTCCTCGGCCTCACGCAGGATCTTCTCGACCTCTTCGTCGATGACCCGTGCGGTCTCGTCGGAGTACTCCCGGGTGTGCATCAGGTCCTCACCGAGGAACACCTGGCCCTGCGAGCCCCACGCCATCGGACCGATGCGGGTCGACATGCCCCACTCGCGGACCATCTTGCGGGCCAGCTCGGTGGACGTGACGAGATCGTTGTTGGCGCCCGTCGAGGTGACGTTGAAGACGAGCTCCTCGGCGATGCGCCCGCCCATGGAGACGATCAACCGGTCCTCGATGTAGTCCTGGCGGTAGATGTGGCGCTCCTCGATGGGGAGCTGCTGGGTGACGCCGAGGGCCATGCCCGTCGGGAGGATCGTCACCTTGTGCACCGGGTCGGCATGGGGGAGCACCGCGGCGCACACCGCGTGGCCGGACTCGTGGTAGGCGACGGCCTCCTTCTCGGCGTCGGACAGCGCCATCGACTCGCGCCGCTGACCCATCAGGACCCGGTCCCGCGCCATCTCGAAGTGGCGCATGTGGATGGCGTCCTCGCCGGCGCGCACCGCGAACAGCGCTGCCT
>JBEEGB010000344.1:0-6375 GCA_041166585.1 Acidimicrobiaceae bacterium | reverse complement strand
CTCGAACATGCTCCGCCGGAACGCCGTGAGGTAGGCCTTGCGGGGAATCCCCGTCCGTGCGACCGCGGCCATCGTGACGCGGCTGGCGTGGACGTGGTCGGGGTGGTCGTAGCCGCCGAGCTCGTCGTAGGTCACGACGACGTCGGGTTGGTACCGCTCGAACAGGCCCGAGAGGCGTTCGGCGGCATCATCGACGGCGACGTTGCAGAACACGTCGGGCCGGTCCTTGTGCTCCCAGTCGACCATGCCCGAGTCGTGGTACCCGAGCAGCTCCAGACGGGCGACGCCGAGCGTCTCGCACGCTCGCTCGAGCTCGCCGAGGCGGATGCGGGCGACCTCGGCCTCGTCGTGGCCCTCATCTCCCGGCTTGATCCCGCCCGGTGCATCGCCGAGCTCGCCGTTCGTGCACGTGACGACAACGGTTCGCACGCCCTCGTCCGCGTACCGGGCCAGGACGCCGCCCGTGCTCGACGACTCGTCGTCGGGGTGCGCGTGCACGGCCATCAGCGTCAGCGGCGTGCTCATCCGTCCAGCCTGTCACGACGACAAGCAGCGGACGACGAGCCGAGGTGACGGGGGGCGCTCAAAGCACCTTGCGCATGTGCACGTCGTCGGGTTCGAGTTCGAACAGCTCGGCCAACGGTTCCGCCATGGGCTGGAAGCCGCGAGCGAGGTAGAACCGCACGGTGTTCTCCGATGGCGTAGCCGAGACGACCATGTCGGAGTCGCCGGCGGTGCGGGCGATCTGCTCGAGCTGGTCGGACAGACGGCTGCCGATACCCGTCGCACGCAAGGGTGCGCTGACGTGGAGGAATGCCAGCTGCGCGATCCTGGGCCGAAGGTGTGGCACGACGACACCGATGCCAACCAGCCGTTCGCTGGCGAACGCACTGAGCGCCATCCCGCCGGTGTCGACGTAGTGCTCGAGCGTGTTCACCTGGGCCTCGACGGAGTGTTCGCCGTGACCGTCCGGGTCCCAGGCCGACGCGCTCCAGTTGCCGTGCCGCGCGACGAGTTGTGTGCCGTGCTGGTCGTAGAGCACATCGATGCGTTCCCTACGGTCGATCTCAACGACGCGCGACAGCTCGGTCCGGCCCAACCTTCGGAACTCGACTGCCGGTTCCACCGCCTCACGTTGGCACACGGGAGTTTCTTCGCAACCGAGAAGCACGTCCCGACGCTGCTCTCCTAGGCCTCGTACCGATCGAGGACGCGCTCGGCGCGGTCGAGCTGGCGGGGCACGTCGTCGGTGTGGTGGCGGATCTGCCAGGACGTCCACCGCAGCGCGAGGTGGGCGACGTACGCCCGAAGCACACGCGGCTCGATGCCGGTGGCCTCGACGACGTCCCAGACCGGTTGATCGTGCCCGTCGAGGTCGTACGCGAACGTGACGAGATCGAAGCGGGGATCGCCGGCGCAGGCGCCCTCCCAGTCGATGACCCCGGTGAGCGTGCCGTCGTCGCCGGCGAGGACGTTGTCGGTGTGCAGGTCCAGGTGCACGAGTCCGTCGGTCGGGAACCAGCTCGGGTCGGCGTCGGCGCCGACGGCCTCCACGCGGTCGAGCACCGCCGCGCTGCGTCGACCCCCGGTGCGCAGCGGCTCGTGCATCGCCCACCCGTCCACGCCGACGGTGAGCGTGTGCACGACGGACGCACCCCAAGGGTGCAGGTCGGGTGCCGGCAGCGGACACGCGACGCCGCCCTGCGCGGCGACACACTCGACCACCTGCTCCACCATCGCCCGTGACGGATTGCGCACCGACGCACCCGGCAGGATCTGCTGCGCCGACAGCGTCCAGCCGTCGACGACGAGGACGTGTGGGTACTCGGGCACCGGGACGCCGCGTGATCGGAGCTTGTCGAGGCCGGGGAGCAGCACGGCGTAACGGTCGGCGACGGTCTCGTCCGGGAACCACTTCAGCACCACCGGCGCGCCGTCCGGCGCCCTCGCGAACCACGCACCCTCGTCGGACGCCCCGGCCTCGGCGCGAGCGCCGAGCTCGAAGCCCAGCTCGCGGAGCCGTGCGCGGTTCACGTCGCCGGCTTGCATCGAGCATCTGGTGCGCATGATCTCGAACGATGAGGTTCATTGGTCGGGGCCAAGGGGGTGGTCGTGTGGCTGAACGGGCAAAGCATCAGCCGCCAGACAACGGCTCGCTGGCGGAGCTGACGACAGCGATCACGGAGGCGGATCTCGCCCTCGCGCTGATCGATCTCAGTGATCTCACCTTCCTTTCGGTCAGCCAGACGGCTCTGAACTTCTACGGCCTCCCGGCCGCGTCGGTCATCGGGCGACCAGCGACCGACTTTGTTCAGCTTGGTGAGCGGGGAGCAGCCAGAGAGGCGTTGCAGGCGCTGAGTTCCGGTGCCATAAACGTCTATGTTGCACACCGAGAGCTCCACGCTCCGATCGACTCCGCGCCACTGGCCACCGAGTGGCTTCGAGCGTTCGAGTTGGGTGGTCGACGTTTGGCACTCGCGCAGGCGGCACCCGCATCGGACGATGATCTCAGCCCGATTGCGAAGCATCTCGGCCAGGAGCCTACGAGGCTGGCGATCGGCACCATCGATCGCGAGTTCACGATCACGGCGATCAGTTGCGACATCAAGCAGATGCTGGACGTGTCGCCTCAGGACTTCGTCGGACAGCGACTTCTCGACGCGGTCGCTCGCCGCGATGTCTCTGCGCTTCTGGCGGCGATCAATCGAGTCGCAGACAAGACGATTGGGCTCACCATCCACCTTCGGAACAGCAATGAACGCTGGGTCGACGTGTGCTGCTTGCTCACTCCGCTCGACGGCAATCCCGACCGGTGTTTCATACTGGCTCGCACTCCCGACAAGAGTGCAGAGCGTTCGCGGGTCTCCGAGCTCGAACAGCATCTCTGGCAGGTCGCCGGGATCGTGGAGGCGAGCGGCGTGTTGCAAGGGTTCGGGCCGATGCGAGACATGACGACGTTGCCGGAGGTCAACAACCTCACCACCCGTCAATGGGAGGTCCTCGCTCGCATCGTGCGCGGCGAGCGCGTGCCGACGATCGCCGCAGAGCTTCACGTGAGTCAAAGCACCGTGCGGAATCACCTGTCGGTCATCTTCAAGCGTTTCGGCGTGCGTTCCCAACCGGAGCTGCTGCGGGTGATCGATGCGAAGACCGCCGCAAACGTCCGCGTGAACCGGCGCAACGTCTAGGTCCTCGACGTCCTACACAACGGACGAAGTGTCCAGTCGCATCCGGTGCCGTTGTGGCGAACCTCTTCGCTGTGGTCGACGGGAGCGACGCAATCGACGCGGTCGTCGCCGACCGCATGATCGCGCCAGTAGCCATCATCGCTGCTGACAGCACGCTTCAGTACATCAACTCGGCCGGCGCGCTCGCTCTTGGCCAAGAGCGACAGTGGTTGTTGGGCCGAACGATGTTGGACCTGGTGCATCCGGGTGACCGTCGTCGTGTCGATGAGGAGCTACGTCAGGTCGTGTCCGGTCGACCGTCCGCGGGATCGACGCGGTACCGGCTCCGCGCCGACGCAGCGCGTGAGTGGCGGACCTTCGAGTCGACAGTGGACAACCTCCTCGACGATCCGCGAGTCGCGGGGATCCTCGTGTCGAGTCGAGACATCACCGAAGAAGTGGCGCGTGAAGTTGCGCTGCGCGAGGCCGCCTACACCGATGCGCTCACGAACCTGCCGAATCGCAAGGCCATCGATGAGGCACTCAAGACGCTCGTCGCTGACGAGCGCGAGCTGCTGGCTGTCGGATTCGTTGGCATCGACCGTCTCGACCTTGTCCGCCATTCACTCGGTCACACAACGGTGGACGCGATCGTCCGCGCCGTCGCCGAGCGCAGCCGGTCTTCCGTGCCCCTGTCGGTACTTGTCGGGCAGTTCAGCAACGACACACTCGCCGTCGTCCTCACCGGCGCGGCCGTGGACGACGCGTTCGAGGTGCTGTGGCGGATCGTGAACCGTATGGGCGAGTCCCTCTTTGTCGACGGCCATGAGCTGCGGCTTTCGGCAAGCGCCGGACTCGTGATCCGCGGCCTCACCACGACCGCCGATCTGCTTCTTCACGAGGCCGCCCTGGCGCTGCACCACGCCACCACCCACGGAGGTGGGCGCGTTGCCGTGTTCGATCCGAGCCTCCGGCATGCCGCGAGCACCCGACTCGAGCTCGAAGCGGATCTACGGCACGCGCACGCCAACGACGAGCTCTGGATCGCGCTGCAACCGATCGTCCGGCTTTCTGACGAGACGCCCGTACGAGCGGAAGCGCTGCTCCGATGGGATCGACACGGCATCGCCATCCCGCCCCAAGACTTTGTCAAGGTTGCCGAAGAGAGCGGCCTGATCGTGCCCATCGGCGATCGAACCATCGACCGCGCCGCTCGCCTTGCTCCAAAAGCACCGGGCGGTCAGATCCTCGTCAACCTCTCTCCGCGGCAACTCGCCTCGCCACAGCTCGTCGAACGAATTGGGCGCATCATCGCCGCCCGCCAAGTGCCGCCCAACGCGCTCGGATTCGAGGTCACCGAAACACTGCTCATTGAGCACTTCGACTACGCCGCCGACGTCATGCGCCGCATTCGGCAGCTCGGATGTCCGGTGGGACTCGACGACTTCGGAACCGGCTACTCGTCATTGAGCTACCTGCGTCGACTACCCCTCGACTTCATCAAGATCGACGGCACGCTGACTGCCGGGATCGACGCCGATCGTGAAGCCCGGTCGATCCTTGGGGCCATCATCACCATGGCCGACGCACTCGACCTCGACGTCATCGCCGAAGGCGTCGAGACCCCGAGCCAAGCAGCAGCGCTCGCCGACCTCGGGTGCGCGTACGCACAGGGCTACCTTTTCGGCCGACCGACTCGACCGGACTAGCGGCCACGGGAGAACCAGTAGACGCCCGCGCGCATCCGGCCCATCGGGAGCGGCACGTCGAAGTGCGTCTCGTCGTACGCCTTCAGCTCGAGGGGCGCGAACAAGGCGACTGCCTCGTCGCGCGTCATGTGTCTTGGACCCTTGGGTAACCAGAGCGCGCGCGGCCGGTGCGCGAAGTGGACGAGCACGTAGTCGCCTCCCGGTGCGAGCCACTCGTCCAACCGGATCCGGTACGCGCCGACCTTTCCTTTGGGCAGATGGTGCAGGCAGCCCGAGTCGAGCACGACGTCGAAGGCCGACGGTGCCTCGTAGTCGACGACGTCGCACTCGAGAAGCTCGACCTCGACGCCGGCCTGCTCGGCGCGCGTCCTGGCCGCGGCGAGGGCGGCCGAAACGAAGTCGAGCCCGACGACGGAAAAGCCCTGCTGCGCGAGGTAGACGGCGTGAACGCCTTGGCCGCAGCCGAGGTCGAGCGCGTGTCCGCGTGTTGTCCGCTGCGCAACCGCGCGCTCCAGGAGCGCCGGTGGCTGCTCGCGATGCCAGGGCAAGGACTCGACACTCGGTGCGCGCCGGTACAGCCGTGCGAACACCGTCCGCTGGAGATTCACGCGAGCACTCCTCCCGGGATCGCGCCCAGCTGCTGCATCTTGCTCTCCCTCCCTGGACGTCACGCTGCGAGGGAGTCCACTATGGCGCAGACGATCGTCGACGGCGCCGTCCCTGCACCCGCGCCCTGCAACCCTCGGTTACATCTGACCGTGGCGAACCGGACCGGCTGGTTCGTAGGTGCCGAGGACGATGCCGAGATCGGTCACGGTGAGGTCGACGGGGCGCATTGTCGCCGGGTGGATGCCGTCGTTGAACAAGTGGCGGCCGGAGCCGAGCATCACCGGAAACGTCATCAGGCGGAACCTGTCGACGAGCTCGTGCTGCAACAGCGTCTGGAGCAGCTTGCTGCTTCCCCAGATCTGCAGCTCGTCGCCAGGTTCGTCCTTCAGCGCCTGCACCGCCGCGACGACGTCGCCGGTCACGAGGCGCGCGGTGTCGGGGTGCTCGCCGCGCCACGTGGCATCGGCCTCGCTGAGCGAGTTGGACACGACGTACTTGGGCAGCGAGTTGATCGCAGTGGCGATGGGGTCGTCGGGGTCGGTCTGATCAGGCCAGTGGCCGCGGAAGATGTCGAACGTTCTGCGACCGAACAGGAACGCGCTGGCGTGGCTGTTGAGCTCGGTGACGAACTCGCCGACGGCGGGGTCGGGGAACGGGGCCTGCCAACCGCCGTGGGTGAAGGAGTCGCTGGGATCCTCCTCAGGTCCGCCGGGGGCCTGCATCACGCCGTCGAGGGTCAGGAACGTCTGCACGGTGAGCTTCATGTCAGTGCAGACGCAGCGACGCATCGATTCTGAGCGCGTCCGATGTCCGATGCCGAGAGCTGGGCGTGGACCTCACCGGCGGCACGAGTCCTACCTCCCGGACTTCGTGGATGAGGAAGATGATCT
>JBEEGB010000343.1:0-4920 GCA_041166585.1 Acidimicrobiaceae bacterium | reverse complement strand
GCAACGCTGTCTGCACACCAGGCCGCTTTCGAGGCCGCAGCACTCGGTCGCTTCGACAACGAGCGGGAGCGGGCCTTTGCCTGGGCCGGCGGGCAGGAACGTTCTTGATGGCAGCGGGACCAGGGGTCGCCGTGAGCACAGCTGACAACCTGGTCATCACCGAGGTCGTCGATCGTTCTACCGTGATAACCCTCAATCGGCCAGAGCGACGTAACGCGCTCACGTTCGAGATGATGGCGCAGGTCACGTCTGCCATCGAGTTGGCCGGCGGTGATGAGAGCTGCCATGCAATCGTGCTTACCGGGAACGGAGCCTTCTGCGCCGGAATCGATCTCGAGAGCCTCAGCTCCCATTCCGCGGATGATGTCGAGGTGCGAGGGACAACTATTTACGACCTCCCTCAGAGCATGGTCCGGGCACTGGTATCAGTGCCCGTGCCGACCATCGCCGCCCTAGACGGGCCGGCGGTCGGACTCGGGATGGACCTCGCGCTTGCGTGTGACATGCGCCTGGTCGGGGCCGACGGATGGATGATGCAGGGTTGGGCTCGGGCAGGACTCGTACCCGCAACCGGTGGTGTGTTCTTCATGGAGCGACTTGCCCCAGGGGTCCTATGGCGGGCAATCGACGGTCACCCACGACTGCATGCGTCGCACCTTGTGGCGCTGAATTTGGCCGAGTCTGTGGACGGTTCTGCGCTCGACGCCGCCCGAGCTCGTGCGAACGCTTATGGGGGGATAAGTCGTCTGGCAATGGAGAGTTACGTGAGGCTGTCACGTTCTACCTATGCCGACCAGCTTGACGCTCACCTTCGAGCCGCAGCCGAGATGCAGCACACGCTGTTTCAGCCCGGCAAGTATCGCGAGCGAGCTGTCGAGCTGCACGATGACATCAGTCAACGCGGCGCCGGCCGACCGCGTCCAAATGCTTGATGCCTGTTTCACAGACGACCGAGCACCCTCGCAGACCGGAGAGAGCATGACCGACACCTCCAAGACCCGGGGCATCGCGTTCTTCCACGCCGACGACGCGCCGTCGCTCGGAGCCGACGGGATGATGTCCGCGCCCGACATCCCCAAGGAGGTGTACACGACGCTGAACCTGCTGCCGTGGCTCGCCGGCCTGAAGACCAAGGTGCTCTTCAAGGGCGACGGCGATCACGAGCTCAGCCTCGTGCACGCGCACTTCCTGCCGGGCTATCGACTGCCGCGCCACAGCCACTCCGCCGACTGCCTCTACTACGTGCTCTCGGGCGAGGCGCACATGGGCAACGCCACGATTCGCGCCGGCGACGGGTTCTTCATCCGCGCCGATCAGCCCTACGCCTACGAGGCCGGTCCCGACGGCGTCGAGGTCCTCGAGTTCCGCACCGCCACCAGCTTCGACGCCAAGATCTTCGACCGCACGGTCGAGCGGTGGAAGCCGATCGTCGACGCCGCCGAGGCCAACCACGACACCTGGGTGGCGATGCAGTCCTGACGCAGTGAGCAGCCAGTGTGAGTCGCACAGCCCCGGGCGTCATGCCAGTTGGGCTACAGGGCGTCGGCTCTGTCGGCGTCGGCCAGCAGCTCGGTGCGAGTGAACGAACCAAGGCTTGCGAAGTCGAGCTCGAGATAGCGATGCAGCCATTGCAGAGCGATGGTGGCCGCCGCCTCGTAGCGATCGTGGGTCTCGGTAGCGCGCCGCCCCAGGATGTCGTGCAACTCTGTCTTTGCGATGGTTCGCACCAGCGCGACGTCGTGGCGCCGGTCCGTGTCCGAGCACCGCGCGCCGTGTCGCACGCGTTGCGCCGTCTGCGCGACCGAGATGCGCGCCGTAGCCAGATCCTCCATGAGCGCCGGACGAACGCCGGGGCGCGTCTCGAGGCTGTCGATCCCCTTCGCGCCGCGGCCTTGCAGCCAGCCTTCGACGTACTCGATCAGTGTCCGCACGTTGCGGCGGGTGCCTTCTTCCGTGACCACCCCGGCTGGGGTTTCGATCCGGACCGGTGGGAGCCGATCTCCGGCGCGTTCGACGGTCCGCGGATCGGTCGCGATCGCTTGGAAGGGCTCGGCGGCGGCCTGCATGTGGTGGATGTGCGCGACCCACCCCCGCACGAAGCCCTCCTTCGCCTCCCACTCCTTGTCGGAGCGGATCGCGGCGGCCGCAGCTTCGTTCACGGCGGGATCCCGATGTGGCAGCGCGGTGGCCATCCCACCGATCGGCACCGCGCCGTGTCGCCTGCACACGGCGACGAGCCGCCGGAAGATGTCCGCGAGGAACGGCGTCGTCTTGACGTCGATCGCAAACCGATCCGGCCATACCGCGCCTGCGTCGGTCATCGAGAACTCGAGGAGGCTCGCCTGGAGATCCCATCTCGCCGCGTTCAGCCCGGCGGAGTACGGCCCGAGCGCGTGGAGCATCTCCTCCATCTGCCACACCGCCGGCAGCGACTCGATCAGCACGATCCCGAGGATGTCAGCGTTGCGCAGGTGCTGGACGCTCGCTCGTGCGTGATCGAACAGGTCGCGGTACAAGCGAACCTCGTCCACCGACTCGCACTTGGGCAGGTAGAACTGGATCGGTTCGCCGCGCGCGGTGTGGCTGCGACCGGCGTGGAACAACGTGAGTGCGGTGCCGAGCAGCGTGGCCGACACCGGGCGGCCGTCGATCCTCAGATCCGGCTCGTCGAGATGCCACCCCCGCTCGCGGTGCATGAAGAACGGCAGCGGGCCCGGCTCCAGCCGGTATGCACGGCCACGCGCTCGATCATCGTGCGCCAGGGTGCCTTCGAGGGCCGCGACACGGTTGCGGGCGGCCTGGACGGTGTCGGCCAGACAGTGCCCCCCGGAGTCCTCATCATCGTCGAGGTCACCCACTGCGCGCTGGCCGTTCAGGCCTGGGTTGAGGGCGTTGATGAGCATCGGCGTCGCCGCCGCGGGGCCGGAGATCTCGACGCCTCGTTGCCACAACGCAGCGGGAAGCTCTCCGATCGACCACGGCTCTGTCGTCGCCTGGCTCGGTGGCAGTGGACCCGGCGCTGCGGCGTGGGACAGGGCGGCGTCGAGGGTGGCGCCCCGCTGGGCCCGCAAATCGATGACGCGCTCGGCGAATCGATCGTGCAGGCCGACGAACCAGGCGACGAAGTCGGGCGTGAGCACGAGATCTGCACCAGGCACGGCGACCCAGCCGACGCGACTCGAATCGTCTCCGTCCATCCGAATCACGCAACCCCGCCGCGGAGGAGGCGACCCGGATGGGCGCCGGGCACCTCGACGCCGTCACGGCGGACGGCGACACCGTTCACCCAGACATGCTCGATGCCGGTGGGTCGGATGATCAAGCGTTCGGCTCCCGCTGGCATGTCGAAGACCCGCTCGCGCCCGCTCACGCCGACGGTCGTGGGATCGAAGGCCACCAGATCGGCGATCGCACCGACTTCGATCCGGCCCCGGTCGCCGAAGCCGAACAGATCCGCAGGCTGGCGCGCCAGGCGCCAGATCGCGTGCTCGAGTGACACCGCCTGGCGTTCGCGGACCCAGTCCTGGAGAAACGACACTGGCTGACAGGCATCGCACAGCTGCGTTGCGTGCGCCCCGGCGTCGCCGAGCGCGATGACGCAGTGCTCGGAGGGCAGCAGCTCGGTCATGAACGCCGCGTCGACCTCGAGGAGGGTCAACTCGAATCGAGTGTCGAGATCATCGACGATCGCCACGTCGATCATCGCGTCGAACACGTCGACGCCCCGCTCGTCGGCGACATCTGCCAGGCGCCGATCGATCAGCGCCGGTTGGTTCGGGCTGTAGGAGATCACCGCCTTCGCCAAGCTCCGGCCGAGCCTGCTGCCGTTCAGGGCTGGACGAGCGAGGTCCCTCCACGAAGCGTCCGCATACACGGACGCGCGGCGCTCGGGCGGTGATTCGATGATCTGCTTGAACTCATCCAGCACGCCGAAGAAGTACGGCTTGCGGAGGTTGAGCTGCGCAACGATCGGCCGGGTGGTCATCTGCGGCACCACCCGGGCGGTCGTTTCGGTGACCTCGGAGAGAAACTTCGCTGCGAACGGCGCCCAGGTGACTGGGATGTCAAGCTCCTCGGCGATGCGGGCCATGTCGCGTGGCTCGAGGTCTGGACCCCATGCCGCCATGAAGACGCCGTGGCCCGACGCTTGCACGGCCTCGGCGAGATGATGGCATTCGTCGGCTGAGGCGAGGCGGCTCGGAACCGGCTTGCCATCGCGCCCGTTTGCGGTCGGGAAGCGCGATGTGGCGAAGCCGACCGCCCCGGCCGCGAGCGCCTCATCGACGATGGACCGCATCTGGGCAAGCTCGTCCCCCGCGAGCTCAGTTCGTTCGTCGGCCTCGTCGCCCAACACGAAGAGGCGCGTCGGCGTATGGCCGACCATGGCGGCGACGTTGATGCGCTTCGGGACCCTGTCGAGGGTGTCGAGGTACTCCGGGAACGATTCGAAATCCCAGTCGATGCCGGCTTGGAGGCACTCGTACGACATGTCCTCCACGGATTCCATGATCCTCATGACGGCCTCGCGATGCTCGGGCCGCGTCGGCGCGATCCCGAATCCACAGTTGCCCACCACCACTGACGTGACGCCATACCAGGAACAGGGGGTCACGTCGGGGTCCCAGAGCACCTGCGCGTCCAGATGGGTGTGGACGTCGACGAACCCCGGCGCAAGCACAAGCCCATCGAGGGCAACCTCGGCCGCGCCGCCGCCGTCGACATCGGGCGCGACCGCGACGATGCGATCGCCCTCGATCCCCACGTCCACTCGCTGTGCCGGCGCGCCGGACCCATCGACGACGTTCGCGCCTCTCAAGACCAGATCCATGGGGCCTCCTCGAATCCAAATGACGTCTGGACAAATGATAAGATGATTTGTTATATCTTGCGAGAGAGTTGCGGAGATGTCAATGAGGAGGA
>JBEEGB010000342.1:0-9151 GCA_041166585.1 Acidimicrobiaceae bacterium | reverse complement strand
CCACCTCGCCCGCGTGGTAGCGCAACACGAGCTCGCCCTCGGCGTCGTCGGACTCGACGTACTCGCTCGACACCTTCCACCGGCCGCCGAGCGCGAACTTCTCGTCAGGTGGAGGGCTCGGGATCGTGAAGGACGCGTCGCCCTCGGTGAGAGGCTCCGGCGAACCGAACTGACGGAACGCGAGGCCCCGGAACGGACCGAGGTAGGTCTCCTGCGTCTGGTCCTTCGCGGCGTCGGGCGCGGGGTTGACGGCGGTGCCGGCACGGGGGGCGCCAGCGGGCACGCCGAGCAGCACCCTGATCACGTCCTCGTTGGTGGTGTAGTCACCCTCGCCGAAGTGGACGAAGCGAAGCTTGCCTTCGCGGTCGACGACGTACTTCGCGGGCCAGTAGTTGTTCGAGAACTGGTTCCAGATCGTCATGTCGTCGTCGAAGGCGACGGGCCAGTCGACACCGAGCTGCTGCACGGCTCGCCGGACGTTGTCGTGGTTCTTCTCGAAGTCGAACTCCGGCGTGTGCACCCCGACCACCACCAGCCCGTCGGCCTTGTACCGGTCGTACCAGGTGCGCACGTAGGGGATCGTGCGCACGCAGTTGATGCACGAGTAGGTCCAGAAGTCGTACAAGACGACCTTGCCGCGGAGGTCGGCCTGGGTGAGGGGCGCCGAGTTGAGCCATCCCTGCGACGCGTCGAGCGACGGCACGGAGTCGGCGAGCACCGGGAGATCGCCGGCGCTGTTGACCGGGCCCTGGCCGCTCACCCGGTTGGGATCGACGTTCGCCGCGAACCACACCGCGCCCACGGCCATGGCCGCGACCGCGACGAAGGCGACGATGTAGAGGCGACGGGTCACGCCCCATCCTCCCCCGCCGGCGACCGGATTCGTCGGCGCGGTCGAGTCGCGTTCATCGGATCGTGCCGGGACACGAAGTTGTAGTGTCCGCCGCCGTATGCACTCGACCTCCACGCGCCTGCGCCTCTGCTCCTGCATCCTCGCGGCTGTGGTCGTGCTCGGCGCGTGCAGTGGAGGAGGGAGCAAGAAGAGCACGGCCCAAGCCACCGACGCGACCACGCCCGCAAGCTCCGGAAACACCGACACGAGCTCGGACTTCACGGACGGAAACGTCACGGTGGGACAGAAGAAATTCGGCCCCAACGACGACGACAAGATCATCAAGACCGCGCTCGACGACGTCACGAAGTTCTGGGTCGACCAGTTCCCGAAGCTCTACCCGGGCGAGACGTACGTCCCGCTCAGCGGTGGCGAGTTCCCCTACGGCCCGGCCAACCCTCCGCCCGCGTGCGGCGGCACCGGCAAGGCCAACTACAACGACGTCGCCCAGAACGCGTTCTACTGCCCGCCGGGTGACTTCGTGGCCTGGGACACCGACAACCTCACGAACAAGCTGCTCGACGAGTTCGGCCCGTTCACGCTGGCGATCGTGGTGGCGCACGAGATGGGCCACAAGGTCCAGGGCGACCACAAGATCCTCGACGGTCGCTTCATCACCTTCCTGACCGAGCAGCAGGCCGACTGCTTCGCGGGAGCATGGACGAAGCACGCGATCGACGGTGGCTCCGACAAGTTCAAGGTCCAGCTCGCCGACCTCGACAACGCGCTCGGTGGCTTCCTGCAGATCCGAGACCCGATCGGCACCGACTCGATCAGGGACGAGAGCGCGCACGGCTCCGCGTTCCAGCGCATCAACGCGTTCGAGGACGGCCTCAAGGACGGTGCCGCGCGCTGCAAGGCCTACGAGGACGGCACGATCAACTTCGTCCCCGAGGTGTTCGAGCAGGGCTCGCTCGACCAGGCCACCCAGGGCAACCTGCCGTTCCCCGAGGTCGAGCCGCTCGTGACCGCGAACCTCGAGGGGTTCTGGACGCGTGCGTTCCAGGACATCAACAAGACCTGGACCAAGGCGACGACGAACCCGTTCGATCCTGCAAGAGGCGTGAGGTGCGGCAACAAGTCCGCGCAAGGTGATGCCGCGGTGGGGATCGCCTTCTACTGCCAGCCCGACGACACGCTGAACTGGGACGACGTCCTGCTCATGCCCGCCGTGCACGACCAGATCGGCGACCTCGCGCAGTCGATCCTGATCGCCAACCTCTTCTCGGAGCGCGCCCAGCAGCTGGCCGGCCTCTCGACCGGGACGCTCGACGCCAGCCTCCAAGCCGACTGCTTCACCGGCGCCTGGGTGGGGACGACGGCGACGAACGAGATCAACAAGCTCCTGCCCGACTCGGCGGTGCTCACGCTGTCACCCGGTGATCTCGACGAGGCCGTGTCGGCGTTCATCCAGTTCGGGGACAAGGCGTCGGACGTGCAGTCGGGCCAGTCCTCCGGCGGCACCGCGTTCCAGCACCTCGACGCCTTCCGCTCCGGCTTCTTCAAGTCGTTCAACGAAGGCTTCAACGCCAGCCTCACCGCCTGCGTCGCCGGCGGTGGCGCCGACGCCGCCAGCTCCAGCAGCAGCTCGAGCTAAGCGATCGCGTCGGCCCAGGCCATGCCGTCGGCGATCTGCTGTCGGTAGCGCATCACCAGGGCCGGGCGGTTGAAGCCCAGCACACCGACCAGCCGGCCGGCGCGGCCGTACAGCGCGACGAAGCGTCGCTCCTCGAGCGAGCCGTCGACGATCACCACCTCGTCGTCGGGTCCGCTGCGTCCCGCGAGCTGGAGCTTGCGGTCGTACTGGTCCGACCAGAACCAGGGGACGGGGACGTAGGCCTCCGCGTGCTCGCCGTCGCCGTGCAGGAGGCGGCGCGCCGCGTGGGCCCCTTGCTCCTGCGCGTTGTCCCAGTGCTCCACCCGCATCACCTCGCCGAAGCGACGGTTGGGCCAACGGGCCACGTCGCCGGCCGCCACCACCCCGGGAGCAGCGAGGCAGGACTCGTCGCACACGACGCCGTTGTCGATGTTGAGCCCGCTGCCCTCGAGCCAGCCGGTGTTGGGCGCGACGCCCACGCCGACCACCACCACGTCGGCCTCGATGGTCGTGCCATCGGAGAGCACGACGCCCTCGACCCGATCGGATCCCGCGAAGCCGGCAACACCGGTCGAGAGCCGGAGGTCGACGCCCTGCTCGCGGTGCACCTCACCGCACACCGCGCCGATCACCGGTCCGAGCGCGCGCTCGAGCGGCACCGCCAACGCCTCGAGCAGCGTGACGTCGAGGCCCTTCTGCCGCACCGTGGCGGCGACCTCGGCGCCGATGAAGCCGGCGCCGACGACGACCACCCGTTGCGGTGTTGCATCGAGCTCGGCTTTGAGGGCGAGGCAGTCCTCGAGCGTGCGCAACGTGTGGATGCCGGGAAGCACCGGCTGTCCGGCCAGCGAGCGCACCGATGCGCCGGTTGCGATCACGAGCCCGTCGAAGCCGAGCGACGTGCCGTCGGCGAGCGTCACCCGACGGGCACCGAGATCGAGCGAGGTCGCGGTCTGACCCAGGCGCCAGTCGACGCGCAGGTCGTCGATCGACGCGCCGACCGGGGCGAGCGTGGTCTGGTCGGGATGCCAGGTGCCGGCCAGCACCTGCTTGGAGAGCGGCGGTCGATCGTAGGGAAGGCTGGTCTCGGCTCCGACCGCGGTGATCCGACCGTCGTAGCCGCTCTCCCGCAATGCTTCGGCGGCCCGGAGGCCAGCGAGCGACGCGCCGATGACGGCTACGTCCTCGAGCACATCACCCTTCGATCGAGATGGCCTGCTTCGGACAGCGGCGCACCGCCTCCTCGACCTTGGGTCGCAGCTCCTCGGGTGGGTTCTCCTGGAGGACGTAGAGGAAGTCGTCGTCCCGCACCTCGAAGACCTCCGGGGCCGCCTGCATGCACAGGGCGTTGCTCTCACACAGATCGAAATCGACGACGACGCGCATCCGTTCCTCTCCTGCCTTGCTGCTGGGTCTCAACGTAGTCCGCTAGCGTTGTCGAACATGCGTTCCGTCGAGCGGCTCTCGGCGCGCCAGGCGCGACGCATCGCTCTCGCGGCTCAGGGCTTCGGTGACCAACGGCCCGCCGGGCGAGTGGACCTTCGCCACGCTCGCAAGGTGCTGGGCCACATCGGCCTGCTCCAGATCGACTCGGTGAACGTCCTCGTGCGTTCGCACGAGCTGCCGCTCTTCTCGCGGCTCGGGCCCTACCCGCGGTCGATCGTCACCGACCTGACCGAGCGCAAGCACGAGCTGTTCGAGTACTGGGCCCACGTCGCCTCCTTCATCCCTGTCGAGCTGCAGCCCGCGCTTCGTTGGCGGATGGAGCGGGCCAGCGGGGAGGCATGGGCGCATGTCGCGGCGATGGAGCACAAGCGGCCTGGCTACGTCGACGCGATCGAGGCCGAGGTCGCGGAACGAGGCCCGATCGCCGCGTCCGAGCTCACCGACCCGGGCGTGAAGCAAGGCCCCTGGTGGGGATGGGGCGACGGGAAGTCGGCGCTCGAGTGGCTGTTCTGGTCGGGCCGGTTGGTGTCGGCGGGACGGGGCAACAACTTCGAGCGGATCTACGACCTCCCCGAGCGGGTGCTGCCGGCCTGGGTGCTCGCCGCGCCGACGCCGTCGCTGGAAGAGCAGCAGCGCACGCTCTTGATGGTCTCGGCGAGAGCCCTGGGGATCGGAACCGCACGCGACGTCGCCGACTACTTCCGCATCAAGGTGCCCGAAGCGCGGCCGCGGCTGGCCGAGCTCGTCGAGGCGGGCTCGCTCATCCCGACGAAGGTCGAGGGCTGGCCGCAGACGGCCTACCTGCACCCCGAGGCGCAGCTGCCCCGATGGGTGCGGGCGCGAGCGCTGCTCTCGCCCTTCGACTCGCTGATCTGGGAGCGCGAGCGCACCGAGCGGGTCTTCGGGATGCGAGTGAGGCTCGAGGTCTACACGCCCGCTCCGAAGCGCGTGCACGGCTACTACGTGCTGCCGTTCCTGCTCGGCGACGCGCTCGCCGCGCGCGTGGACCTCAAGCGCGACACGAAGGCATCAGCCCTCCGCGTGCTCGCCGCCCATGCCGAGCCCGGCGTGGACCACGTGCTCGTCGCCGAGGAGCTGGCCGTCGAGCTGCGCGCCATGGCGCGCTGGCTCGGTCTGGATCGCGTGGAAGCCGCCGACCGGGGCGACCTGGCCCCCGCCCTCCGGCGCGCGCTCGAGGGTGCTGGCTAGAGCGCGCCCTTGTTGGGGTCGCCGATGCCGAGCGGGGAGGTGAACCACATCGCCGGTGGTTCGGCCAGCATCCCGGGCTCACCCGCGGCCGCGAAGAGCGCAGCCATGTAGGGCTGCTGCATGTGCGCGTCGAGGTCTGCCTGGGACCGCCACTGCTCGATGTGCACGAAGCGGTCAGGGTCGCTGTTGTCGCGGTGCAGCGCGTACTTGATGCAACCCTCCTCGGCGTGCGTCTCCTTGATCGCGGCCTCGAATGCTGCTTGCACGTCGTCGCCGCGACCCGCGGCCGCCTTGATGGACACCACTGCAACGATCTCGCTCATCGCCGCACCCTAATCCCGCGCCGGCAGGCCGATGGCCTTGATCTCCAGGAACTCCTCGAAGCCCTCGATCCCGTTCTCGCGGCCGACACCGCTCTGCTTGGCGCCACCGAACGGCGTGTCGACACCGAACCACTGACCGCCGTTGACGCTCATCGAACCGGTGCGGATCTTGCGGGCCACGGCGATCGCACGGTCTTCGTCAGCCGACACCACCGCGCCCGACAGGCCGTAGATCGAGTCGTTCGCGATGCGCACGGCGTCGTCGTCCCCGTCGAAGGGCAGCACCACGAGGACGGGTCCGAAGATCTCCTCCTGGGCGATGGTCGAGCTGTTGTCGACGTCGGCCACGACGGTCGACTCGACGTAGTAGCCGCGCTCGAGGTCCGCGGGCCGTCCGCCGCCGCAGGCGATCCGTCCGCCGTCGGCCACGCCCTTCTCGATGTAGGACAGGACGCGCTCGCGCTGGCGGTCGCTGATCTGGGGACCTTGCAGCACCTCGGGATCGGTCGGGTCGCCCACCTTCACCGAGGCCATTCCGGCGACCGCCGACTCGACCGCTTCCTCGTAGCGGGAGCGAGGCACGAGCAGGCGGGTGGTCATCGCGCAGCCCTGTCCGGCGTGGGTGCACATCCCCAGGCCTGACATCATCGCCGCGGTCGCGACGTCCGAGTCGTCGAGCGCGATCATCGCCGACTTCCCGCCGAGCTCGAGCGCGAGCTTCTTCAACGTCGGCGCGGCGGCCACCATGATCCGCCGACCGGTCGCCGCCGAGCCGGTGAAGGAGATCATGTCGACGCGAGGATCGGTCGTCAGCTGCTCGCCGGCCACGGGGTCGGCGGCCGTCACGATGTTCACGACGCCGGCGGGGATGTCCGTCCGCTCGGCGATCAGGCGCCCGATGTGGGTGGCCGACCAGGGCGTGTCGGGCGGCGGCTTCAGCACGACCGTGCACCCTGCGGCGAGGGCGGGCCCGAGCTTCGCGAGGTGCAGGAACAGCGGGTAGTTCCACGCGGTGATGGCGGCGACCACACCGATCGGCTCCCGCCAGACCTCCCTGCGGTTGCGGGCGCCGTAGAACTCGCTGTCGGGCAGGTGCGTGTCGTACTCGTAGCTGGTGGCCATGTCAGCCCACCAGGCGATGCTGTCGATCGGCTTGTCGACCTGCACGATCGAGGTCAGCAGCACGGGGCAGCCCGCCTCATGGACGATGACCTCGCGCAGCACCTCACGATCCGCATCAAGCGCTTCCGCGAGCTGGCGGATGCAGCGCGCCCGCAGCTCGTGGTCGGTCGCCCAGGCCGTCTCGTCGAACGACCGCCTGGCGGCGGCGATGGCGCGGTCGATGTCGTCGACGCTGGCATCCGCGGTGACGCCGATGGCCTGCTCGGTGGCGGGGTCGATGTTCTCGTACGTGCGACCGTTCGTCGCCGCGACCAGCTCGCCGTCGATGAGCATCCTGCGCTCTTCGATGTCCATGCCCAACCCCCTCGAAACCTGACGTTCGTGTCAGGCTAGTGCACTAGACCGGGCTGACCGCCTCCGCGAACGCCTCCCACATGCTGGCGTAACGACCCCCTCGCGCCAGCAGCTCATCGTGGGTCCCCTGCTCCACCACGCGGCCACCGTCGATCACCAGGACCCGGTCCGCCGAGCGGGCGGTCGGGAGCCGGTGGGCGACCAGGATCGTGGTGCGACCCGCCGCCACGATGCCCATGGCCCGCTGGACGCGAGCCTCCGTGGCGAGGTCGAGGTTCGAGGTGGCCTCGTCCAACAACAAGATCGCGGGGTCGACGAGCCGGGCCCGAGCGAGCGCGATGAGCTGGCGCTGGCCTGACGACAGGCTGCGTCCTCGCTCGCTCACCGGCGCGAGGTAGCCGCCGGGCAGCTCCGCGATGAAGTCATGCGCACCGACGGCCCGCGCCGCAGCCTCGACCTCGGCGTCGGTGGCCTCGGGCCGCCCGTAGGCGACGTTGTCGCGGATGTTGCCGGTGAACAGGAAGGCCTCCTGGGGGACCACACCCAGCCGGCGGCGGTACACGCCGAGGTCGAGGTCACGCAGGTCGTGGCCGTCGACGAGCACGCGCCCCTCGGTCGGGTCGTAGAACCGCGCCACCAGCTTCACGATCGTCGACTTGCCGGCACCGGTCTCACCGACGAGGGCGACGGTCTCGCCCGGGAGGATCTCGAGGTCGATCCCGGTGAGGGCTGTCTCCACGGTGCCGGGGTACGCGAAGCGCACGCCCTCGAAGGTGATCGCCCCCCGCATCGGTCCGGGCTCCACCGGCCGCGCCGGTGCGGGCGTGCCGGTCGGCGTCGCCATCAGCTCGTCGATCTTGTGCATCGAGGCCGACGCTTGCTGCCAGGTGTCGAACACCTGCGACAGCTGCTGGATCGGCGAGAAGAACTGGTCGAGGTAGAGCACGAACGCGATGACCACGCCCGCGGTCACGGTGCCGTTGGCGACCATCGCGGAGCCCGCGCCGAGCACGACCGCGGCACCGACGTCGGCGAGGAGCAGGACGAACGGGAAGTACAGCGCGATGAGGCGCTGCGCACCGAGACGGGCCCCGAGGTAGTCGTTGTTCACGTCGCGGAAGCCGGCGATGTTGCGGTCCTCGCGGGTGTACGCCTGCGCCACCCGCACGCCGGACAGGCTCTCCTGCAGGTTCGCGTTGACAGTGGCGATGGTGTCGCGCGCGAGCTCGTAGGCGCGGGCCGAGCGGCGGCGGTACCACCACGTGGCCAGCGCGAGCGGCGGGAGCACCGACGCGGCGACCAGCGCGAGCGGCGGCGAGAGGAAGATCAAGAACACGAACACGCCGGCGCAGGTGAACAGGCTGACGATGGCGCTGATGAGACCCGTCTGGAGCAGCTGCGACAGCGCCTCGACGTCGGTGGTCATCCGGGTCATCACGCGACCGCCCATCTCGCGGTCGTAGAAGTCGAGCGACAGGCGCTGGAGGTGGGCGAAGATGCGGATGCGCAGCGCGTACAGGAGCCGCTCGGACGTCCGCCCGGTGACGAGCGTGTAGCCCCACGTGACCGCCCAGTCGAGGCAGGCAACCGCGAGGAAGCACAGCGCCGCGACCCAGAGCGCGCTCTCGTTGCCCTTCACGACGCCGTGATCGATGCCTTGCCGCACGAAGAACGGCCCGAGCAACGTCAAGATCGTGTCGAGGACGACGAGACCGAGGCCGACGGCCAGCCACCGGCGGTAGGGACGCACGAACCGTCGCAACCCGAACGCGCCGGGATCGGCCGCGGCCTCCTGCTCGACGTCCACGTCGGGCTCGTCGTCGGCCGGGGGCAGCGCGGCCAACGCCATCAGCAGCTCGGGCGTCGCCGCCAGCGCCATGCCGCCGGCTGCACCTCCGCCTCCGCCGGGCGGGCCGATCCTCGGTGGTCCGCTGGCCATGGCCATGGCGCGCGGTCGATCACCATCCACCGACTCGTACGGCCATGAGGAGGCGGTCACGCCGGCCTCTCGTCGCCCGTTGCTGTGCTCGGGCGCGCCATCGAGCGTCGGGGCGAGCACCGGCTCGTCGACCTCGATGTCGTCACCGGGGCCGGCGAGCAGCGCTCGGTACAGCGCCGATCGGGCCAGCAGCTCGTCGTGGCTGCCCTCGTCGGCCACCCGGCCGTGATCGACGACGACGATGCGGTTGGCGAGGCGCAACGTGGAGC
>JBEEGB010000341.1:0-4637 GCA_041166585.1 Acidimicrobiaceae bacterium | reverse complement strand
GACGAGAACCGCGACGGCACGGGGCGGTCGGCGGAGTCGAAGTGCGTGGGCGAGTGCGTCGAGGAGAACCCGGCGGCGCCAGCGTTCATGGCCTCGCCGACGAGGGCGGCCATGCTGGCGATCTCCTCCGGCGTGGCCTCGCGCTCCTGGCATGCCTCACCCATCACGTAGCGGCGGAGCGCGCAGTGACCGACGTAGAACGCGGCGTTGATGCCGAGCTTGCCGTCGAGCGTGCCGAGGTACTCGGGGAACGACTCGAAGCCCTCGAACGGGATGCCGGCC
Organism: Acidimicrobiaceae bacterium; assembly: GCA_041166585.1. Lineage (GTDB taxonomy): Bacteria > Actinomycetota > Acidimicrobiia > Acidimicrobiales > JACDCH01 > JBEEGB01. The sequence goes on along the minus strand of JBEEGB010000341.1, from coordinate 4,355 downwards.
AGTGCGGAGGCGTCCATGCCCTCGACGCGAGCGAAGAGCTGGATGAGCCAGTCGCTGTCCCCGGGGCGGAGCGGGGCGACGGAGAAGCCACAGTTGCCGGTGACCACGGTGGTGACGCCGTGGAAGCACGACGACGTGCCGTAGGGCTCGAACGTGAGCTGCGGGTCGTAGTGCGTGTGCGGGTCGACAATGCCGGGGGCCACCACGCGCCCGTCGACGTCAAGCTCTCGGGTGCCTCGTCCCTCGACGAAGCCCACCTGGGCGACGCGACCGTCCTTGACGGCGACGTCGGCCCGCCGTCTCGGGAGTCCCGTGCCGTCAACCACGACGCCGTTGCGCACGACCAGATCGAACTCGGCCATCGCCGTCAGAATAGAACACGTTCTAGTTTTGGGCAAGCCACCCCCGCCCCTCCGCCAATGTTGTATGCGAGACGGTGTGATCACACCGCCTCCCGCCAGAGTTCGTGCTGCTAGCGGCGCAAGCCGCCTTCGGCGTCGAGGACCTGGCCTTGGATCCACTCGCCCTCGTCGCTCACGAGGAACGCGACGAGGTTGGCGATGTCATCGGGTGTCCCCCACCGACCGCTCGGGAACCGCTTGGCCACTGCCGCGTGGACCGCTCCGGTGGCATAGCCGGTGTCGACGGGACCCGGGTTGATGCAATTGGCCACGATGCCCGCGTCGATGAGCGCGTCGGCGACCGACATCGTCATCTGGTGGAGGGCGCCCGGCATCTACGACCTCGTGGTCGACACGTCCGTGCTGTCCCCCGCCGCCGCCGCGGTTCGCATCCGCGACCACCTCGAGCACGGGTCCCCGCCCGCCGCGTTCGCGCGACTCGCCGGAGGCGCCTGAACAATTTGGTCGCTCAGCCGTGAACGCCACGGCTCAGAGACCACAGAGCGCGCCCCCTCGCACTCTGTGGACGCTGAGCCGACCGTGGGCACGGCTCAGAGACCACAGTGGGCAGATGCGCTCGTCGCGGCGGTCAGCCGGGCCAGACGATGGACTGGAGCTCGGAGTAGGCGTGGAGGCCGAAGGAGCCGCCGTCGCGGCCGACGCCGGACAGCTTGAAGCCGCCGAAGGGGGCCTCGTGGTTGCGTTGCGCGGTGTTGATGCCGACGTTCCCCGACCGCAGCTGCTTCGCCACCCGCATGGCACGGGCCGAGTCCTTCGAGAACACGTAGTCGTACAGGCCGAAGTCGGTGCCGTTGGCCAGGCTCACGGCCTCGTCCTCGTCGTCGAAGGGGACGACGACCACGACCGGGCCGAAGATCTCCTCCTGCACCACCTTCATCCCGGCCTTGCAGTCGGCGATGAGCGTGGGCTTCACGTAGAAGCCCGACGGCAGGTCGGGCCTGTCGCCGCCGGCGACGACGGTGCCCCCCTCGTCCGCTCCGGAGCGCACGTAGCCCTCGATCCGATCGCGGTGCGGTGCCGAGATCACCGGTCCGAGCACCGTGTCGGCCTCCAGCGGATCGCCGACCTTGAGGTGCCCTGCCGCCGCGGACAGGCCGGCGACGAGCTGGTCGTACACCCCTCGCTGCGCGATGACCCGCGTCGGGGCGGTGCAGATCTGGCCCGAGTGGAAGGCCCAGACCGACGTGATCATGCCGATCGCGGTCTTGAGGTCCGCGTCATCGAAGACCACGCCTGCGCCCTTGCCGCCGAGCTCGAGCAGCAGGCGCTTCATGTCATGTCCCGCGACCGCGCCGATGCGCTGGCCCACACCGGTGGAGCCCGTGAAGCTGACCATGTCGATGTGCTTCGACGCGACGAGCGCCTCACCCACGTCCGCACCCGACCCGGTCACGACGTTCACCACGCCAGGCGGGAACCCGGCCTCGAGGAGGATCTCGCCGAAGCGGATCACCGCCAGCGGATCCTGCGGCGCCGGCTTCACCACCACGGTGTTGCCCATCGCGAGCGCGGGACCGACCTTGCCGGCCATGTTCACGATCGGGAAGTTGTACGGCGTCACGCAGGCAACCACCCCGACCGGCTGACGTACGGCGATGGCTCCGATGAGCCCGCCCGGGGCGAGCGCGGTCGTCGGCATCTCACCCGGCGGCAGCGGGATCACGCTCGGCTCCACTGCGCCCTTGGCGTAGCGCCGCAGGCGCTCGATGCACGTCGGCACCTGCATCGTCTTCGCCACGCGCATCGTGGCGCCGGTCTCGGCCTGGACCAGCGGGATGAGCTCTTCCATGTGCTCGCGCAAGAGGTCGGCGGCGCGGTTGAGCAGCTCGGCACGGTGCTCGGGCTTCGTCCTGCTCCACGCCGGGAAGGCCGCGGCCGCAGCTTCGGCGGCAGCTTCGGCCTGCTCGACCGTCGCCTCAGGGGCCTGCCCCACGATCTGCTCCGTCGCAGGGTTGACGATGTCGTACGTGCCCCGCCCACCGGCGGCACGCTCGCCGCCGATCAGCAGGTGGAAGTCTTCGGCAGCCATGACACAAGACTAGAACACGTTCTAATCTGGTCGCCATGGCAGCAGCCGCTGAGCTCCCCCGCATCATCTCCGTCGACGATCACGTCGTCGAACCGCCTGACCTCTGGACCAACCGCGCCCCGGCGAAGTTCGCCGACCGGGCACCCCGTGTCGAACGGGACACGGCCCAGTTCCACTTCGAAGGCGGCGTGTTCTCCTTCGAGAAGGGCGTCGAGGGCGGCGAGGCGTGCGACTGGTGGATCTACGACGACCTCATCTACCCGTTCCCCAAGCTCTCGGCCGCCGTCGGCTTCGAGACGCTCGACGTCACGCCCACGACGTTCGACGAGATCCGTCCGGGCTGCTGGAAGCAGAAGGACCGCCTCGCCGACATGGACGCCAACCACATGGACGCGTCGATCTGCTTCCCCAACACGCTCCCCCGCTTCTGCGGGCAGACGTTCTACGAGCAGGTGAAGAAGGGCGGCGACGCCGAGCTCGCGCTCTGGTGCGTGCAGGCCTACAACGACTGGATGATCGACGAGTGGTGCGCGGGCGACGGAAAGGGCCGGCTCATCCCGCTCACGATGGTGCCGCTGTGGGATGCCGAGCTCTGCGCGCAGGAGGTGCGACGCTGCGCGGAGAAGGGCAGCTTCGCCGTGGCGTTCAGCGAGAACCCACATCCCCTCGGCCTCCCATCGGTGCACGACAAGAACCGGTTCTGGGATCCGTTCTTCAACGCCTGCCAGGAGAGCGACACGGTCGTGTGCATGCACATCGGGTCGTCGTCGCGCATGCCGGCCACGTCGCCCGACGCACCGTTCATCGTCAGCTCGACCCTCACGTTCTCCAACGCGATGGGCTCGATGCTCGACTACATCTTCTCCGGCACGCTCGAGCGCTTCCCCACGCTCAAGATCGCGTACTCCGAGGGTCAGGTCGGGTGGATGCCGTACGTGATCGAGCGCGCCGACAAGCTGTGGGCCGAGCGAGGCGACAACAGCTTCGGCACCTCCCTTCCGAACGCGCCGTCGAGCTACATCCCGGGACGCATCTACGGCTGCATCTTCGACGACGAGATCGGCCTCGCCAACCGGGACATCATCGGCATGGACCAGATCTGCTTCGAGACGGACTACCCGCACGCCGACTCGACGTTCCCGCGCTCGAAGGAGGTCTGCGAGGAGATCTGCGCGAAGGCGGGTCTCGACGACGAGGAGATCTACAAGCTCGTGCGCGGCAACGCGATCACCGCCTTCGGCTTGGAGCGCTTCGGGATCACGAAGTGAGCGATGCCGACGTGGACGCCGACCTCGGCGGCGAGGTCAAGCTCGGCTCGATGCTGTTCACGCTCGTCGAGCCCCACCGCGGCCATGAGGTCGCGTACAACCGCTGGTACGAGCGCGACCACTTCTACGCCGGCTGCATGGTCGGACCGTGGCTCTTCGCCGGTCGCCGTTGGGTCGCCACCCGAGCGCTGAAGGACCTCCGCACCGGAACCCGCCCCGACCTGTTCGGCGAGCCGGGTGGCGGCTCCTACCTCGCCGTCTACTGGGTGATCGACGGTCGTCACGACGACCACTTCGACTGGGGCCTGCGCCAGGTGAAGTGGCTGCACGCCAACGACCGCATGTTCGCCGAGCGCGACCACATCCACACGCTGCTCTACCGCTTCGACGGGATGACGGACCCGACCGACACGGTGCCGCCCGAGCTGGCGCTCGATCACCCCTACCGCGGGCTCGTGGCGACGATCACCGAGGGCGACGGCAACGTGATGGGCCTCGGGTTCCGCCCCGTCCCCCTGGCCGCTGACGCGCCGGTCACGCAACAGGGTCTCGATGACCTCGACCGCCGGACGATGACGCTCACCTTCCTCGACCACGAGCCCACCGCCGCCGACATGCCCGACGCCCCAAACGTGC
>JBEEGB010000340.1:0-6717 GCA_041166585.1 Acidimicrobiaceae bacterium | reverse complement strand
ATCACGACGGCCCAGCGTTCGGGCGCGACTTGGAACAGGTCATAGAAGTCGCCGCCGACCTCGACGCCTTCGCCGTTGGCCCAATAGCGGACCGCGACGTCAACACCGGGGATCGCCGGTAGCTCGGAGGGCAGGAGGCTCGCCTGCAACGCGGTTGCGATGGCGCGCTGCTCATCAGCCAACCGCAGGTTGTCGAGGCTGGCCGCGATCCGGGCCGCGATGGCTTCCGCCAGGGTGAGGTCGTCGTTGGTGTAGCGCCGACGGGAGTCCGTCATGATGAGCTGCATCCCGCCCAGGACTCGCCCTCGTTTGACGAGCGGCACTGCGATCGCGCTGCGCAAGACGAGCTCGCGGACGACGTCGAGTGCCTCCTCGGGAGCATCGAGCTCGTGCAGCACCGCGTCGTCGATGACGGGCAGGAACTGGGGCACCCCGGTGCGGATCACCTCGGGCATCCCGGTCGCGGCGTCGGGGTCATAGGGGAAGCGGGTCTGGAGCTCGAGCGCGTACTTCACCATGTCCGGATCGACGTGTGCGATCTCGACATCGGGCACCCTCGAGCCGTTCAGCGGGAGCACGTACACCGAACACCAGTCTCCGAGCCGTGGCACCGCGGCATGGGCCACGTTGACCATGACCTCGTCACGGTTCCGGGATGCAGCGAGCGCATCGTTGATGCCGCTGAGGAACTCGAGACGTTCGCGGCTGATCCGTTCCTGTTCCGCGGCGTCGATCGCCTCCAACGTCAGCCGTTGACGTTCCTGTTCGGCGACGACCTCGTCGGTGATGTCGCGGGTGCATCCGATCGCACCCGTCGGCTTGCCAGCCGCGTCCACGGTGATGTGGCCGGCACCGTGGAGCCAATGCACGCTTCCGTCCGGCCACACGACGCGGTGCTCGACCGTGTAGCCGCTGCTGGCCTCGACCGCTTCGCCGAGGGTCGCCACCACTCGATCGCGGTCATCGGGGTGCAACAGCGCAACCCATCCCTCGTAGGTGCCGTCGAAGCGGCCCGGGGCGACTCCGAACTGCTCCTCCACCCTGGCGTCCCATTGGGTGGCGCCGGTGGCGATGTCCCATCGGAACGTGCCCAACCCGCCCGCGTCGAGAGCCAGACCCAGGTGCTCGGCGAGATCAGCCGCCCGCTGCTCCAGCAGTCGTTGCTCGGTCACGTCCTCGGACGCTCCCAGGACGGCGACCACGTTGCCGTCGCTGTCGAAGATCGGCCGGTCGGTGACCCACACCCGCACCGGGTCACCATCGCGGCGCAACACGGTGAAGTCACCCGTCCACACCTGTCCTGCGCGCACGACCGCGAGGACGTCCACCGCGTTGGTGTCGTCGGAGAACGACACGAGCACCTCGGCCACGGGCCGGCCGAGCACCTCGTCCGCCGCCCAGCCGTAGAGCTCCTCGGCCCGCCGGTTCCACACCGTGATCCGCCCGCCCAGGTCCGTGACCACGATGGCTCGCGGCAGCGCATCCAGCACCGCGAAGACATCGAGCTCGCCCTCAGACCGGTCGCTCAACACGTCGCCGTCCACGCAGCCCTCATGGGATGCACGCCCTCTCCACCTACGCCTGCCCGACCGCGCCGCGCATCCCGACGCCTCCTCAGCCTGCCACAGGAAGCAGCCACGCCCAATCCCCCCAGAACACCGCTCCCGGCGTCATCGCGACGAGAACGGTGAGCGCGACCAGACCCCGCGTCGCACCTTCGACTGGGCGGGCACCTCGGGGGCGTCGCGCAGATCGATGACGGTGAGCGTCTCCTGAACCGACGGCGTTGCCTTGGCTGCTGCCGCCTCCTCCCTCCTGGAGGCACGGGTGCTCGGGTAGCGAGCGACGATCTCGACGAACTCGTCGCTGCGGTCGAACAGCACCGCGATCATCTGCGTACGGAACCGGCCGCGTCGCCACTGGACCAGGCGCCGTCCGGTGCCCAGCGTCTTGACCGCGCTCGGGCGTCCGAGCGCCGCGACGAAGTCGGCCTCAGACTTGCCGCGAGTGGTGCCGAGGCTCTTCAGGCCGGTCCGCAAGCTCATCGCTACCTAGGTACCCCGTGAGGCGAGCGACACACCCCGGTCCGGCGCACATGGCGCTCCAACTTCGACGAGATCGTGCCTGAGGTGCGCCCTTCGTCAGGCGCCAGGCGTGTGGTGCGTGATGAGAGACACCCAGGTGACCTTCGACGGAGCCGGGACACCACCAGCGGCAAGCGCCTCGCCCAGACGCATGTCCATGAAGTCTGCTTGCGCCTGGCGGGACGACCACACCTCGGCCACGACGAACGTGCCGTCGTCGCTGGAGCCCGCTAGGTGCGTGTGGAGTCCTGCCGGCCAGTCGCCGGTGCCGGCCTTCGGGTCGATGCCGAGCTTCTCGTTGACGCTGTTGTACTGCGCTTCCCCGACCCCGGTGAACTCGAGGATCACTGCTTCTGCCATGGCATGTCTCCAGTCTCTTCTGTTGTGGCGATGCCAGGGGTAGTTCGCCTGCTGGTGGAGTCGCGGATCACCGGCGTCTCTCAGCGCCTCTCGAGCACGAGGAGGTACTGGCCGCCCCCGGGCTCCACACGTGTCGCGACGTCGAGCCCGGGCGCCAACCGCGACAGCCGGTCGAGGAGCCAGGTCGCCGCCGCCTCGCCGTCGGACCGCGTCGGTGTTCGGCCCACGATCTCTCGACCACCCTTGCGACCGAGCCGCTCGACCACGCCGATGATCGGTGCCGGGTCGACGACGAACAGGCGCTCGGGCCAAGGCACGACCGGGGCGATGGCGCCCTTCTTCGTGTTGCAGCCACCGTGAGCCAGGCGGTCTTCGGCCGGCCCCGACTTCTTCGCTCTGGCCTTGGTGACGACGGCATCGATGCTCGGGGCTCGGGCGTCGTTCGACGACATCGTCGGATCGACGGCCTCATCGCACAACCAGCAGCGCCAGCCGTCACGCTCGCCGACCTCGTCCAGACGTCCCATCGGGCCACGGTACGCCCAACCGGTGGTGTGCCCGCCGTGCTGATTTGAAACGACGACGTCTCGGGTACGAGCAGCCGCACGAGCGAGCCGGCTCAGACACCTCGGGCGGGACGGAGATCCAGCCGGCGCAGGAGCTGGGCGTTGAGCGCGACGACGACGGTCGAGGCACTCATGAGGATGGCGCCGACGGCCGGGGACAGCGTGATGCCGACTGGGTAGAGGACGCCGGCCGCGAGCGGGATCGCGAACAGGTTGTAGCCGGCGCCCCACGCGAGGTTCTGGACCATCTTGCGGTAGCTGGCTCGTGACAGCCGGATGATGCCGATCACGCCTCGCGGGTCGGAGGAGGCCAGCACGACGCCGGCGGACTCGATGGCCACGTCGGTCCCGGCGCCGATCGCGATGCCGACGTCGGCCCGGGCGAGCGCAGGGGCGTCGTTGACCCCATCGCCGACCATCGCCACCTTCAGACCTCGGGCCTGCAGGTCGCTCACGGCACGGTCCTTGTCCTCCGGGAGCACCTCGGCGAACACCTCGTCGACCCCGATCGCGGCGGCGACGGCGTCGGCTACCTGACGGGCATCACCGGTGATCATCACAACCCGCACCCCGAGTCGGTGCAGCTCGTCGACGGCCTCCTTCGACTCAGGTCGGATCTCGTCCTCGAGGGCCAGCGCACCCTCGATGACACCGTCGCGGACGACGTACAGGACCGCCGCACCTCGCCGCCGCCACGCGTCGGTGATGGTCGCGATCGCGTCGGGCTCGGTCAGGCGCTTCTCTCGCAACAACGCCGGTCCGCCGACCGCAACGACGGTGCCGTCGACGGTGGCTTCCACGCCACGGCCCGGGATGGCGCGGAACCCCTCAGCGCGTCGTGGCGTGAGGTGGGTGGCCGTAGCGACGATCGCCCGTGCGAGCGGATGCTCGGAGTCGGCCTCGACGGCTGCCGCGAGCGCGAGCAGCGCGTCCTCGTCACGATCGACGGCGGCGATGCCCGTGACCGCGTGCGCGCCCTTCGTCAACGTGCCGGTCTTGTCGAACAACCCCGCGTCGACGGAACGCATGCGCTCGAGCGCCAGCCGGTCCTTCACGAGGATGCCCGCCTTCGCGGCGATCGACGTCGACAGGCTGATCACGAGCGGGATGGCCAGGCCGAGCGCGTGCGGGCAGGCGATGACGAGCACAGTGACCGAGCGCTCGAACGCCTGGTTCACGTCGCCGAGCAACGTCCACGTCGCGAACGTGATCACGCCCGCCAAGGAGGCGACGTAGAACAACAGTGCGGCGGCGCGGTCCGCAAGTGCCTGGGCGCGTGAGTGGGATGACTCGGCCTCGGCCACGAGGCGTTGGATGCCGGCCAGCGCCGTGTCGTCGCCCACCGCATCGACACGAACGCGTAGAGAAGCGTCGAGGGCGACGGTGCCCGCGACGACGCGGGCACCGGGCCCCTTCGTCACCGGTCGCGACTCGCCCGTGATCATCGACTCGTCGAGCTCGGCGTCCCCGTCGAGGATCTCGCCGTCAGCCGGGACGCGACCTCCGGGCCGGACGAGCACGACATCACCTGGTCGCAGGTCAGCCAGCGCGACCGTCTCGAGGCGATCGCCCACCACACGCTCGGCCTCGTCCGGGAGCAGTGCCGCAAGCGCGGCAAGCGCACCCTGCGCCTGCCCGAGCGCCCGCATCTCCAGCCAGTGGCCGAGGAGCATGATCGTCACGAGCGTGGCGAGCTCGGGCCACAGGTCGACATCGATGAGCCTGAGGGTCGTCGCGGCCGACGCGCCGAACGCCACGAGCAAGCCCATGGAGATGAGGAGCATCATCCCGGGCCGACGAGCTCGCAGCTCACCCCATCCCGCGACGAGGAACACCGGCCCGCCGTACGCGAACACGGCCGTCCCGAAGAGCGGCGCCACCCAGCCGGCGCTGTGGAAGCCCGGCGCCTCCCAGCCGGTGAGCTCCATGAGCATGTGGCTGTAGAGCACCACCGGGACGGTGAACACAAGGCTCAGCCAGAACTTCCTTCGAAACATCGCCGCGTGATCGCCGTGCCCGGACGCGTGGGCCCCGTGCTGGACGGTCGGTGCGGTCACGCCACCTCCGCGGGACGGCGCATGCGTCGCCGTGGTCGGGCGCTGGTCGTGGTCAGCAGGGTCGCCAGACGCCGGCGCCACCGCCGGTGTCCGTAGCGGGGATCGCCGGCCACGACCAGGCACGCCTCGAGCACGGCAGCCGCGAACTGGTCGGGGCGGGTGACGCACACGCCGTGGTCGGCGTCGAGGGTGACGGTGTGGGAATCCGGGATGCCCGCAGCCAGCACGCGCTGCCGCGCCGGAGGCACGACCATGTCCCGCGCAGTGATGACGACAGCGGCCGGCACCTCGATCTCCCCGAGCCATGCGGTCGAGGAGAACTCGCCGATGGCGCGAGCCGCGTCGCGGATGGCGCGGGGATCGTGCGTGCGCAGCTCGGCGACGAGCTCACCCAAGCCGAGCCCTGACAACCGGCCCACGAAGGCATCGAGCATCTGCTCGCGCAGCGGTCCCGGGACCAGGCGCACCGCGGCGCCTAGGCCGTCGGCGGAGAGGTCGACGGTCGACAGCACGAGGCGCTGCAGCGCGGCGACGTGAAGGTCGGCGAAGGTGGAGCACAGCACGAGCCCGTCGACCCGGTCGGGGTGGCGACGCCACACGAGCTGCGCGATCGGTCCGCCCATCGAGTACCCGACGGGGATGAACCGCTTGATGCCGAGCACATCGGCGAGCGCGACGGCGTCGTCGGCGCAGTGCTCGAGGGAGAAGCGGTCCTCGCCGCGGATGCCGCGACCGTGGCCCCGGTGGTCGACGGCGACCACGCGAAAGTGATGGCTCAGCGGTTCGAGCGTCGGGCCCCAATTCAGCACTCCCGTGGCCAGCCAGCCGTGGAGGAGGAGCAGCACCGGTGCCCCCTTGGAGGGGCCCGCGACGTCGCACGCGTAGGTCAGGCCCCGCCCCGGCAGCTCGACCGCTCGCCACTCCTGCATGGTTCGCCAGTCTGTCTGAGTCCCTGCGTGCGGCAGCCGTGACTCGTGTCACGCCGCCGTCCCGCTAGGCGTTCACCGGGGCCGGATCGCGTTGGCGGCGCTGGCCGGAGAGGTCGGCGATGTCGGACATCAGCTGGTCGGTGAGCGTGCGCAGCTGCGCACGGTGGTTCGCCGGCTCGCCGTCGGGCCAGATCGGCGACCCGAACCGGACCGTGACGGGCATCCGCAGGCGCGGCAGTCGCTGGCCCGGCGGTTGCACGGCTTCGGTGCCGACGAGGCCGACGGGCACGAGCGGCGCCCCCGCGGCGACGGCCAGGCGGGCAGGGCCGAGGTTGCCGCGGTGCAGCATCCCGTCTCGCGATCGGGTTCCTTCGGGATAGACGCCGATGATCCCGCCGCCGTTCAGCACGGCCAGCGCCGCGTCCAACGCTCGCCGCGCACCGGCCGGACTCCCCCGCCGCACGGGGATCTGTCCTGTCGCGCGGAACAGCCACGCGGTGCGGCGGCTGTCGAAGTACTCGGCCTTGGCCAGGAACGACAACGGCCGGTCCACGACCAGCGCCAGGAACACCGAGTCCATGAACGAGCGATGGTTCGCGGCCAACACGACCGGACCGCGACAGGGCAGGTTGCCGGTCCCGTCGACCTCGATCTCATACGCGGACCGGAGCGGACGCCTCAGCAGCGACTTGGCCATCCGGTACGCAACGGGCCCAGCGCT
>JBEEGB010000339.1:0-3703 GCA_041166585.1 Acidimicrobiaceae bacterium | reverse complement strand
CACCTTCGGGTTGCCGACGGCCTCGATGCACACATCGGCGCCGTTGCCACCGGTGAGCGCACGGATCGCCTCGACCGGATCGGTGCCGCTCGCATCGACGACGTGGGTTGCGCCGAAGCCCCGCGCGAGGTCGAGCTTTCCGGCGTCGAGGTCGACACCGATCACCGTGGCGGCGCCCGCGAGTCGGGCACCCGCGATCGCAGCGCAGCCCACGCCTCCGCAGCCGAACACCGCCACCGAATCACCGCGGCCCACCTCGCCCGTGAACATCGCCGCACCGAGTCCGGCCATCACGCCGCACCCCAACAGTCCGGCAGCCTCTGGTCTCGCCGCCGCGTCCACCTTCGTGCACTGACCGGCAGCGACGAGCGTCTTGTCGGCGAACGCACCGATGCCGAGCGCCGGTGACAGCGGCGTGCCGTCGGCCAACGTCATCTTCTGCGACGCGTTGTGCGTCGAGAAGCAGTACCACGGCCGACCGCGCAGGCACGAACGGCACTCACCGCACACCGCCCGCCAGTTGAGGATCACGAAGTCGCCAGGGGCGACGCCCGTGACGTCCGGCCCCACCGACTCGACGACCCCGGCTGCCTCGTGGCCCAACAGGAAGGGGAAGTCGTCGTTGATGCCGCCCTCGCGGTAGTGCAAGTCGGTGTGGCACACCCCGCACGCCTGCACTCGCACGAGTGCCTCGCCCGGCCCGGGATCCGGCACCAGCACGGTCTCGATCGTCACCGGGGCGCCCTTCTCCAAGGCAACGACCCCACGAACCTCGTGCACCATCCTGCTCCTCTGTCGCGTCTCGCTGGTTTGCCCGCTGGCGAGCCTATGTGGGCTCGTCACCTCAAGAGTTGGGGGGGCGCGACCGAACTGAATGTTGACGTGAAAGAGGCCAGCATCAGCGATCCCCGACAGCCTGCGCGCCGAGATCTGATGGCGGATGACCCACGCGCCGCGCGCGACGTGGCGTGGTCCGTCATCGCCGTCGTCGCCGTCGCCACCGCCGCTGCGAGCACGTCGGCCTCGCACTCGGTCGGGAGCTACCTCGCGGCAGCCGGACGGCCCGTCGGCGGGCTCATCGCGCTCCTCGTGACGATCCCCATCGCGACCTCCGTGTTCGCGTTCCGTCGCTACCGCGACGCGGCCGCGAGTCGCAAGCAGCTGGCGGCGATCGCTTCCATGGACGCGGTGACCGGCCTCCCGAACCGGCAAGCGCTCTCCGGCTGGCTCGAGCGCAGCCAGCGCACGGCGGAGATGACCGGCAGCCACTGTGCCGTCCTCTTCGTCGACGTCGACCGGTTCAAGGCGGTCAACGAGAACCACGGCCACGACGTCGGGGACGGCCTCCTCGAAGCCGTCGGCGAGCGTCTGCGTGCAGTCCTGCGTCCCGGCGACAAGATCGTCCGCCACGGCGGTGACGAGTTCGTCCTCCTGTGCAACAACGTGATGTCCGGTCCGATCGCCGCGAAGATCGGTGAACGCGTCGCCGCGGTGTTCGCGACACCGTTCGCGATCTCGTCGCACGAGATCGCGGTCGCCGCGAGCGTCGGCGTCGCCATCTCAGACGGGCGCGACTCGGGTCGTGATCTCGTCGCCGAGGCAGAGGCCGCCATGTCCGAGGCCAAGGCCGGCGGGGGTCACCGCAGCGTCGTGTTCGAGCCGCGGCAGGGCCAGACGGTTCGCCGCGGGGACCGCGAAGCCGAGCTGCGGACGGCGATCGAACGCGAGGAGTTCGTCCTCCACTACCAACCCGTCGTCGCGCTGGCCAACGATCAGATGATGGGTGTCGAGGCCCTACTGCGGTGGCAGCACCCGGAGCGCGGCCTCGTCCCGCCGCTCGAGTTCATCCCCGCGCTCGAAGAGATCGGGCTCATCGTCCCGGTCGGCACCTGGGTGCTCAACGCCGCCTGCCGGCAGGCGCGCCAGTGGCGCGACGCACACCCCGATCGGCCCTTCCGGGTGACCGTCAACGTCGCGGCTGCGCAGCTCGCCGATCCCAACTTCGTCGACATCGTCGAGACTGCGCTGCGCGACACCGGTGCGCAACCCACCGACATCTGGTTCGAGCTCACCGAGAGCGCCCTGTTCCATGACGTCGAAGAGGCATGGTCCGCGCTGCGCGCCACCAAGCGGCGCGGCATCCGGATCGCGCTCGACGACTTCGGCACGGGCTACTCGTCGTTGAGCTACATCCGCCAGTTCAAGCTGGACATGCTGAAGATCGACAAGAGCTTCGTCGACGGCCTCGGGCGCAACGCTGAGGACACCGCGATCATCGAGCACGTGATCGGGATGGCGCACGCGCTCGGCATGGTGATCGTGGCCGAGGGGATCGAGGACGAGCGTCAGAGCCGGGAGCTGCACCGGCTCGGCTGCGACATGGCCCAGGGCTACTGGTTCAGCCGCCCCTGCGAGGCTGAGGTGATCGGCCGGCTCCTCAACCTCAGTGAGCCGAGGCCGAACGGCGTCGACGCCGCATGGGGCGAGCTGCCCGAGCACCGTCCCGCCCCAGCCATCGGCATCGCCGTCTAGCGAGCACCGACCAGAGGCACGGTCCGGCTCGCTCCGGGCCATGACTAGCGTCAGTGGTGATGAAGGCCCTGCGCAGCTTCACCGTCCGGCCCAGCCTGCCCCGTGAGCTGAGCGCCCTCGAGGCGCTGGCCATGAACCTGCGGTGGTCGTGGGACGAGCAGACCCGCGACCTGTTCCGGTGGGTCGATCCCGAGCAGTGGGACGCCAGCATCCACGATCCCGTCCGCCTGCTCGGCCTGGTGCCGCGCGACCGCCTCGAGACGCTCGCAAGCGATCCCGGCTTCATGCGCTTCCTCGACGAGGTGTTCACCGAGCTGCAGGGCTACCTCTCCAAGCCGCGGTGGTTCCAAGCCCGTGAGCGCTCGACGACGCTGCGCTCGGTGGCGTACTTCTCACCGGAGTTCGGGATCGCGGAGGCGCTCCCCCAGTACTCGGGCGGCCTGGGCGTGCTCGCCGGCGATCACCTGAAGGCGTGCTCCGACCTCGGCGTTCCACTCGTCGGTGTCGGTCTGTTCTACCGGCACGGCTACTTCCGCCAAGAGCTCTCGGTCGACGGCTGGCAGCAGGAGCGCTACCCCAACCTCGATCCCTACGCGATGGCCGTCACGCGCTGCGAGGGGGTGAAGGTCGAGGTCGATCTCGCGGGCACGCCGCTGGTGGCGCAGGTGTGGCGGGCAGACGTCGGGCGCGTGCCGCTGTACCTGCTCGACGCCGACATCGACGAGAACCGTGACGAGGTGCGCGAGGTGACCGACCGCCTCTACGGCGGCGATGTCGAGCACCGTCTGCGCCAGGAGATCCTGCTCGGCGTCGGTGGCGTGCGTGCGCTCCAAGCGCTCGGCATCGACGCCCAGGTGTTCCACACCAACGAGGGCCATGCGGGCTTCCTCGGGCTCGAGCGCATCCGTCAGGTGATGGTGAAGGACGGGCTCAGCTACCGCGAGGCGATCGAGGCCATCCGAGCCGGCAGCATCTTCACGACGCACACGCCCGTGCCGGCCGGCATCGACCGCTTCCCCCTCGAGCTCATCCAGCGCTACTTCAGCGGATGGGCGGCGGAGTGCGGCGTGTCGATCCCGGAGCTGATGACGCTCGGTCAGCGGGCGGGCGATGCGCCCGAGGAGCGGTTCAACATGGCGGTGATGGGGCTGCGCCTCGCCGGACGCTCGAA
>JBEEGB010000338.1:0-7124 GCA_041166585.1 Acidimicrobiaceae bacterium | reverse complement strand
CGCCTTGGCCGAGGCCGAGTTGTCGAACGCCACCGTCGTGCCCGGACGTGGCGCGGCAGGACGCCGGCTCCGGTACGTGTTCGCCCGTTCCTCGAGCCGGGCGTTCAGGGCGAGCCGCCCGGCGAGGGCTCGCTCCAGGTCGGCGATGATCTTCGGCCACTCGATCTGGCGCGGGTGCGGACGTTCGACGGTGAACACAGCCAGCGCGCCGCCGTCCTCGCTCGACCACGCCGCGGCACCGAGCACGCCGAGGCCGTGGAGCGCGAGCACGCCCGCCACCCTGCTGAACAGACCCGGACGATCGCCGGCGATCACGGTGAGGACGTCGTCGTCGCCTTCGATCACCTGGCGCCCGGATGCCACCAAGCTGCGCTGGCGCTCGTCCGGGAACTCGTCCGCGACCATCTCGCCGAGCTCGCCGCCGCCGAGGACATGGGCGGTGCGGTCTTCCAGCGTGCGGACCAGCCCCTGCTTCCAGCTGCCCCACGCGGCGGGCCCGGTCGCGAGCGAGTCGGCCTCGGTCAGCGCCGCGAGCAGGTGGAGTCGCTCGACCGTCCCGGCCGCCTCGGCCACCCGCTCGATCGTCGCGGGATCGTCGAGGTCGCGACGGGTGGCGACGTCCGGGAGGAGCAGGTGGTGCTGGACGAGGGCCACGAGCGTGTCGACGTCCTCCGGCGGGTAGCCCATGCGGGCGCCCATCACGCGCACGAGCTCCATGCCCACCTCGGTGTGGTCGCCGGGGTAGCCCTTGCCGATGTCGTGCAGGAGGGTGCCGATGACGAGGAGGTCGGGCCGGCTGACGCGGCCGGCGAGGGCGGCGGCGTTCGCAGCCGCCTCGACCAGATGACGATCGACCGTGAAGCGGTGATACGCGTTGCGTTGCGGCTTGCTGCGCACGGTCACCCACTCGGGCAGCACCCGCACCCACAGCCCGCGCTGGTCGAGCGCTTCGATCACACGTACCGCGGGCCGCCCGGCGAGCAGCAGCTCGGCGAGGCGGTCCCGCGCCTCGGGCGGCCAGGGGTCGGGCAAGATCGGCGCCTCGCGGACCAGCAGATCGAGCGACGGTCGATCGATGAGCGTGTCGTTGCCGGCCGCGATCGCCGCGGCGCGCAGCACGAGCACCGGATCGTCGAGCGGCACCGCCTCCGCTACGAGGTGCACGTCGCCGTCGCGCAGCGCGATGCCCGGCGCGACGACGCGATCGCGACGGGCGATGCGCCCGAGCGGTCCTCGCAGCGACGATTCGATCTGACGCCATGCCTCGTCGCTCGTCCACGCGATCGTGCGGCCCGCGGCGGCCACCTCGGCCATGAGGGTGTCCGCGTTCTCGCGTCCGAGCGCCTCGGCGACCCCGTCCTGCTCCTGCAGGGCCAGCACGTTCGACGCGCGACCTGTGCGACGGTGCAGCTCGACGCGCGCCTCGAGGAGCACGCCATAGGCGCGGTCGAGGTCGGCGCGGTCTGAGTCGAACAGCACCCGATGGGTCGCGGCCGCCCAGTCGAGCGCGTGCACGTCGCGCAGGCCGCCGCGGCCCTCCTTGAGGTCGGGCTCGAGGTGGAACGCAACCTCGCCGGCCGTGGCATGGCGCTCCTCGACCCTCCGCCCGAGGTCCGACAACCACTTCTTCGACCGCTTCTGCCATTGAGCCGCTGCACCCGCGGCCAGGTCGGACGTGAGCGCGGTGTCGCCCGCCAGGTGCCGGGCGCTGAGGAGCGCGGTTGCCGTGTCGAGGTCGTCCTGGGCGAGCGAGAGCGCCTCCTTCACCGTGCGGACGCTGTGGCCGAGCTTCAACCCCTCGTCCCAGATCGGGTACCACACGCGGTCGGCGACGGCGCTGATGTCGCCTCGGCCGGTGTGGAGCAGCATGACGTCGATGTCGCTCTCCGGACACAGCTCGGCCCGCCCGTACCCACCGACAGCAGCCAGCGCGACGCCGTGCACCGCCACGCTGCCGGCTGCGTCCTGGAGCAGCTTCGCCAGCCAGGTGTCGGTGACGTCGCTGTAGGCCCGGCACCATGCGATGCCGGTCAGCGAGGTGTCTTCGAGCAGAGCTGTCCGGTCGAGCCGCACCCGCCGAGGCTACGTGCTGGGCTGTTCGCTGGCGCTCGGGGCGCCGCGAGCTGGCGCGATGCCGCCTTTAGATCGCGTCCATCCCCAGCTCTCCCGTGCGGATGCGGACCACCTGTTCCACGGGCTCGACCCAGATCTTGCCGTCGCCGATCTTGCCTGTCCGGGCCGCCTCGGTGATCACGTCGATGATGCCTTGGACGTCGCCGTCGTCGCACAGGAGCTCGACGCGGGCTTTCGGGACGAAGTCGATCTTGTACTCCGTTCCCCGGTACACCTCGGTGTGCCCGGCCTGGCGACCGAAGCCCTGCACCTCGGTCACCGTCATGCCCTGGACGTTCGCGTGCTTGAGGGCGTCCTTCACCTCCTCGAGCTTGAACGGCTTGATGATCGCGGTGATCAGCTTCACTGGTGTTGCGCTCCCGTCATGCGTAGGCGGTCTCGGCGTGCTGCGACAGATCGAGGCCCGTGTACTCGTCAGCCTCGTCGACCCGCAGCCCGATCGTCACGTCGATCACCCTGGCGATCGCGTACGACAGCACGAACGAGAACACGATGGTGGCGCCCACCGCGATCACCTGGTTGGTGAGCAGCTCCGCGCCTCCCCCGGCGAACACGCCATCGAACGCAGCCGGGTTGACCCCGGTGTCAGCGAACAGGCCGAGGAGCAGCGAGCCCAGGATGCCGCCGACGAGGTGCACCGCGATCACATCGAGCGCGTCATCGAAGCCGAAGCGTCGCTTGATGGAGATCGCCAAGAAGCACACGCCGCCGGCCAGCGCACCGATGACGATGGCCGAGCCGGCGCTGACGAAGCCGGCACACGGCGTGATGGCCACGAGCCCGGCGACAGCACCGGACGCGCCGCCGAGCGTCGTGGCGTGGCCGCCCCTGATCCGCTCCACCACGAGCCAGCCGAGCATCGCGGCCGCGGCGGCGAGGTTGGTGTTCATGAACGCCTGCGCCGCCAACCCGTTGGCTCCCAGGGCGGAGCCGGCGTTGAACCCGAACCAACCGAACCACAGGATCCCGGTGCCGAGCAGCGTGAGAGGGAGCGAGTGCGGGGGCATGGGCTCGTTCGGGTAGCCCTTGCGCTTCCCGATCACGAGGACGACGGCAAGGGCGGCGATGCCGGCGTTGATGTGCACCACCGTGCCGCCTGCGAAGTCGAGGGCGCCCCGCTTGAACAGCCAGCCGTTCGGGCTGAACACCCAGTGGGCCACGGGTGAGTACACGAGGATCGACCACAGGCCGATGAAGGCGGCGTACCCCGCGAACTTCAGCCGGTCGGCGGTCGCGCCGGTGATGAGGGCCGGCGTGATGACGGCGAACATCATCTGGTACGCACAGAAGAGCAGCGGCGGGATCGTGAGGGCCAACGCGCCCGAGTAGCCGGGCAGCTCGGTCGCGGGCAGGTGCAGGTCCTTCAGCAGGGTGAAGTCGAAGTTGCCGATCCACCCCCCGGTGCCGCCGAAGGCGAGGCTGAACCCGAGCACCGCCCAGATCACGCTGATGAGGCCCATGGCGAAGAAGTTCTGCATGAGCATGGCGAGGACGTGCCTCGAGCGGACCATGCCGGCGTAGAAGAACGCCAGCCCTGGCGTCATGAACAAGACGAGGGCTGACGACGCCAGCACCCAGGCCGTGTTCCCCGTGTCGATCGTCGGCACGTCGTGGTCCCTCCGCAGTCGCCTGAAATGTCGGCGAAAGGATGGCGAACCGATCAGAGGACCGCAAGCAGCGCCTTCGCCGAGACCGTGATCGGGTCCCACAGCGGGCTGTAGGGCGGGGCGTAGGAGAGGTCGAGATCGAAGACCTCTTGCGCCGTGAAGCCGGCGTGGAGTGCGGTCGCGAAGACATCGATCCGCTTGGCGGCACCTTGACCACCGACGATCTGCGCGCCGAGCAGCCGGCCGCTGCCGCGCTCGGCCAGCGCCTTGACGGTGACCGCCGGCGCGTCGGGCAGGTACCCCGCGATCGTCGTCGAGTCGATGGTTGCGCTGACGAACGCGAAGCCGGCCGTGGTCGCCTCGTGCTCCGTGAGCCCGGTGCGGGCGACCTCGGTGCTGCACACCTTGGTGATAGCGGTGCCGACCACTCCCGGAAAGGTGGCGTAGCCGCCGCCGAGGTTGGTGCCCGCCACGCGGCCTTGGCGGTTGGCCACGGTGCCGAGCGCGACGTGCACCGGACGCTGCGAGACGATGTGCCACGACTCCGCGCAGTCGCCTGCCGCGTACACGCCCGCGACGCTCGTCTCCTGGCGGCGGTTGACGTGGACCGCGCCGCGGACGCCGAGCTCGATGCCGGCCGCGGCGGCCAGGTCGGCGTTCGGCTCGACGCCGAGGCCCAGCACGATGACGTCGGCCGGCAGCGAGCCCACGCTCGTGTGCACCGTGCCGGGTTCGAAACCGGTGACGTCGACCCCGAGCCGCAGGTCGATGCCGATGCGGCGCATCGCAGCCTCGATCGGGGCCGCCATCTCCGCGTCCAGCGTCCGCATCACGTGCGCGCCCCGCTCGACCACGGTGACCCGCGCGCCGCGGATGACGAAGGCCTCGGCCATCTCCAACCCGATGTAGCCGGCGCCGACGACCACGACGTTGCGGCACTCGCTGGCCTCCGCCCGACGGAGCAACGACGCCGCGTCGGCCAGGGTCTGCACCCCGTGCACCTCAGGCAGGTCGACGCCGGGCACGTCCGGACGGATCGGCCGTGCCCCCATGCCGAGCAGCAAGAGGTCGAACGGCACCTGGATCGTGCGCGCGTGGCCGTGGTCGCGGACGTCGAGCCGTCCCGCGGCGACGTCGATCGCCTCCACCTCGTGCCGCGTGCGGACGTCGATGCGGGAGCGGTCGCGGTGCTCCTGGGGGCTTCGGGCCACGAGCTCGTCGATCGAGTCGATGACACCGCTCACGACATACGGGGTGCCGCACGCGGAGTAGCTCGTCCACTCGCTCTTTTCGAGGGCGACGATCTCGAGGCTCGGGTCGGTCCGCCGTGCCTGGGCGGCAGCCGACATCCCCCCTGCGTCACCACCGATCACCGCCAGGCGCCGGGTCATCCGGGGAGCCTGGCACAATGCTCCCCATGGCGGTACGTGAGGATTGCCGGCACTACTCCACCCGCACGGTGGGCGGCGACGAGGTGGTGCAGCGTTGCCGAGTCGATGCCAACCTCACGATGCCGTTCGCGTGCCCGGTTGACTGCTTGTTCTTCGAATCACGCTCGATCACCGACGCAGGGTGGCAGCGCTTCGAGCGCGACGACAAGGACGACAACGACGAGCGCCAAGGCTGACCGGCTGCATGCGCGTCACCGCCAAGGTCGACTACGCGGTCAGGGCCTCGATCGAGCTCGGCGCAGCCCCACCCGGGCAACCCGTGAAGGGCGAGCGGATCGCCACCGCGCAGCACATCCCGATCAAGTTCCTCGAGAACATCCTCGCTGAGCTGAAGCGATCCGGCCTGATCTCCAGCCAGCGCGGCGCCGACGGCGGCTACTGGCTGGCCAGACCGCCCGAGCAGATCACCGTCGCCGACCTCATCCGTGCGGTCGAGGGCCCGCTGGCCAACGTGCGGGGCCTGCAGCCGCAAGAAGCGGAGTTCGAAGGCAGCGCGGTGCCGTTGCAGCGCATGTGGATCAGCGTGCGGGCCAGCCTCCGCGGTGTGCTCGAGCAGGTGACGATCGCGGATCTCGTGGCGGGAACGCTCCCCCCGACGGTGAGCGCGCTGGCCGACGACCCCGATGCTTGGGCGCCCCGCTGACCAACCGAGGTGCCATACTCCGCCCGGTCGAACCACAGGGGGTAGTCGGGTGAGCACTTCTCTTGGATCGCGACGCGTCGCGTCGGCGCTGGCGTGCGCGGCGCTGGTGATCGTGGCCGCGTGCAGCGGCGGCGGAGGATCGAAGGCCGCGAGCACCAGCAGCTCGGCCAGCGGCGGCGCCTTCGGTTCAGCCGGGGGCGGCGGCGATGCAGTCGGTGCCGCGTACGTGCCGACCGGACCGCTCGTGGCGGACAACGGCTTCCGCCCGGAGAAGGACGGGTTCGGGTTCGAAAACTACGGGGCCAGCGCGAACAAGGACATGTCACCGGTCGAGGTCCGGCGCATCTTCGGCGATGCGGTGTGCGCCACCATCCAGGACGGCAACTGCCTGCTCACCCCGCCGGCCCAGCAGTGGATGGACCAGTCGAACCAGATCATGTCCGGCGGCCATTGCTACGGGTTCTCCGTGGCCGCGCTCCAGATGTTCGATGGCAAGGTGAAGCAGACCCCGTTCGGTGCCGACACCACCGTCGCGTTGCCCCTCCCGAACAACGACCCGCTGCAGCGCGAGATCGCGTACTCCTTCATCCACCAGATGTTCGACACCGTCCAGGGCGCCAAGGTCAGCGGTACGCCCTCGCAGATCCTCGACAAGCTGATCGAGACGTTGAAGGCGCCCAAGGGCACGGCGGAGCTGTACACCGTCGCGTTCTTCAACCGCCAGGGTGGTGGCGGCCACGCGGTGACCGCGTACGGCGTCGAGGACAAGGGCGACAACAAGTTCGCCATCCTCATCTACGACAACAACTATCCGAACGTCACGCGAGCGATCCAGCTCGACAAGACGGCCGAGACGTGGTCGTACCAGGCGGCCACCAACCCGTCAGAGCCGTCGAGCTTGTACGAGGGCGACGCCACCACGAAGTCCCTCTTCCTCTACCCCACCTCACCCGGCATCACGCAGCAGCCGTGTCCGTTCTGCGCGCCGGGTGGCACCGGCACCGCGCTCGGCTCGGGAACGGGCGCGCAGCCCGTGGCGCTCCGGTCCACGACCCAGGCGCCAGCCGCGGCTGATCTCTACAACGAGGTCGCCCTCGAGGGCAGCCCGGGCAACCACGGTCACCTCGTGATCACCGACGATCAGGGTCACCGGGCCGGCATCATCGACGGCAAGCCGGTTGCGGAGATCCCGGGCGTACGGACCGTGACGAGCTTCGCGGCATCGGTGTGGGACGAGGCCGAAGAGCCGGTGTACCGGATCCCCGTGAGCGTGAAGTTCACGATCAGCAT